>JAIBAD010000004.1 GCA_019695395.1 Alphaproteobacteria bacterium | reverse complement strand
CGGAGAAGGTTCATCTAAATTAAGAGTAGGCGGTAAAATACCATCTCTCAAAGCTAATATAGAAAATATCGCTTCAACACTACCAGCTGCACCTAAAAGGTGGCCAATTGCAGATTTAGTTGAAGACATTGATAATTTATATGCAGCATCACCAAAAAGACGCTTAACTGCTGCCAGTTCAATTTCATCACCTTTTAAGGTAGAGGTACCATGAGCATTAATGTAATCTATATCTTCTGGTTTCACATTTGCACGTTTTAAAGCTGCCCGCATTGCCCTATATGCCCCATCTCCATCTTCAGAAGGCGCAGTAATATGATACGCATCACCTGAAAGACCATAACCTACAATTTCACCATAAATTTTAGCATTCCGTTTTTTTGCATGCTCTAATTCTTCTAAAACAACAATGCCTGCTCCCTCACCCATCACAAAACCATCTCTATTAATATCCCAAGGCCGTGATGCTTTCGTTGGTTGATCGTTAAAGTTTGTTGATAACGCCCGTGCCGCAGAAAAACCAGCAATACCAATCGGACTAATTGTAGCTTCAGCACCTCCAGCTACCATGACATCAGCATCATCCCACATAATTAAACGTGCGGCATCACCAATAGCATGGGCACCTGTTGAACAAGCTGTTACAACCGCGTGATTTGGGCCTTTAAACCCAAAGCGAATAGAAATGTTTCCAGAAGCCAAATTAATAAGACATGAAGGAATAAAAAAAGGACTTACTCTGCGTAAACCCTTTTCTTTTAAAAGTATAGAAGCCTCATAAATACCTTGTAATCCACCAATACCAGAGCCTACCATAACCCCTGTACGTTCAAGCTCATAAGGGTCTTTTGGCTCCCACTGTGCATCTGAAACTGCTTGGGTTGCTGCTGCTAGTGCATAAAGAATAAACGTATCAATCTTCCGCTGATCTTTCACTGAACAGTAATCATCTGGATTAAATTTGCCCTCATCCAAATTGCCACGTGGAACTTGGCCTGCAATCTTACATGGCCAATCAGATACATCAAAATTTTTAAGAAGGCTTATACCAGATTCACCTTTTAATAGTTTTTGCCAAGTTACTTCAACACCATTACCTAATGGGGTAACTAAACCTAAACCTGTTACAACAACACGTCTCATACTTAACCTATAAAAGCTTAATCTTAAAAATTAGATTATTATGATTTTTGTTGGTTCTGTTGGTCAATGAAAGCAATAGCATCTTTAACAGTTAAAAACCTTTCAGCTGCATCATCTGGAATTTCACAACCGAACTCTTCTTCAAATGCCATAACTAATTCTACAGTATCTAAGCTATCAGCACCTAAATCATCTGTAAAACGAGCTTCATCAGTAACTTTACTTTCATCAACTCCTAATTGCTCGACAATAATTTTTTTTACACGTTGAACAGTATCACTCATTCTTTACACCCTAATAAAAAGATAGAACAGATTGTTAATGATTAACAAAATAATTACATAATAATCAATTAAAAATTACGTTTATATCCTGTTAATTAAGTTTTGCATTTATCACAAAAACTTACGGAAAGCTAGCCCTTAAAAAGTCATTATATCATGACCATACCTCCATTTACATGGATAGTTTGACCGGTAATATAGGATGCTTCTTCACTTGCCAAAAACACTGCACTATAAGCAACATCCATAGCATGACCAATTTTACCTTGTGGTATAGTTAATAACAATTTTTGTTTTTGTTCTAAAGATAATTTATCTGTCATAGCTGTTTCAATAAAACCAGGCGCAATACAGTTGACTGTAATATTGCGTGATGCTGTTTCAGCTGCTAAAGATTTACTCATACCTATTAATCCAGCTTTAGATGCAGCATAATTTGCTTGGCCAGCATTACCCATAACCCCAACTATTGATGTAATATTAATAATGCGCCCCCAACGTCTTTTTATCATACCTTTTAAAGAAGATCTTATTAATTTGAAAGTTGCGGTCAAATTAACATCTATAACTTCTTGCCAATCTTCATCTTTCAATCTTAAGGCTAAGGTATCACGTGTTAATCCCGCATTATTAACTAATATATCAAGTTTGCCTAATTTGTCTTCAATAGAAGTGATTAAATGATCTGCTGTATCTTTATTTTTAAGATTAGCTGGTAAAACCAAAACACGTTCATTAAAATTTTTTGCAAATTCATTAAGAACTTCTTGACGCGTTCCTGTTAAAACAACATAAGCGCCCTGTTGGTGTAAAACTTGACTAATCGCTTGGCCAATACCACCTGAAGCTCCAGTAATAAGGGCTACTTTCTCTTTAAGATCAAACATCAATCCCCCAAATAAGATAAAAGGTTATTAGCAAATTTTTTTCAATACGTTATCAATACCTTCAGGATCACCCACTGATATCACTTCCAATTCTTTATCAATACGTTTAATTAAACCTGCTAATACTTTTCCAGCACCACATTCAATAATAGTTGTTACGCCTAATTTTTTCATATAAAGAATTGATTCGCACCATCTGACACGTTCGGTTATTTGTTTAACCAATAAAGAACGAATATTAGTAACATCATTAACTTTTTGTGCTGTAACATTACTAATAAGTGGCAGTATGGGTGATTCAATAGTAGTTTTACTTAAAGCTTCATCCATAATATGTGCAGCAGGTTTCATTAAAGTACAATGAAAAGGTGCACTAACTGGAAGCTTAATACCCTTAGCCTTTTTTTCAGTTACAAAAACTGACAAAGCATATTCAATAGCCTCCACATCACCACTAATCACTACTTGTCCCGGTGCATTATCATTTGCAATCGAACAGATTTGATCTGGTTTTTGTTCCTGTACTTTTTTTACAATTTCTTCAACTTCTTTTAAAGTTAATCCTAATATTGCTGCCATTCCACCCTTACCAACGGGAACAGCTTGTTGCATAGCAAGACCACGTTTTTTAAGAAGTTTTGCGGTATCAGCTAAGGTAAAGCTACCTGCCGCAGCTAACGCTGAATATTCACCTAAAGAATGTCCTGCAACATATGACGCTTTTTGTGATATAGAAAAATTTCCTTCTTTTTCAAGAACACGAATGACAGCTAAACTTACAGCCATTAAAGCAGGTTGTGCATTTTCGGTTAAAGTTAGTTCATTTAAATCGCCTACACTCATTAAATTATAAAGAAATTGTTCCAAAGTTTCATCAACTTCTTCAAAAATTTCTTTCGCTAAAGGATAAGTTTCAAATAATCTTTTTCCCATACCAATTGATTGAGATCCTTGGCCAGGAAAAACAAAGGCATATGACACAAATTTCTCCTTATTAATTCTTATAATCTATAAGTTATTATTTTATTTAAAAACTACTTTTACAACTTCATAGGACTTAAATCCTTTAGGTGCTCTTACTTCAACCACTTCTCCAACTTTTTTACCAATAAGTGCCCTGGCTAAAGGAGCAGTAATTGATAAACGTCCAGCACTGATATCTGCTTCATCCTCACCCACAATTTGATATTTCATTTTTTCATCTGTTTCTTCATCAATCAAAGTAACAGTTGCACCAAATTTAACCTGTTTACCTGACAATTTACTTACATCAATAATATCTGCTCTCGCAATTTTATCTTCAAGCTCTACAATGCGTCCTTCAATAAAACTTTGCCTTTCACGTGCAGCATGATATTCGGCATTTTCAGAAAGATCTCCATGCTCACGTGCCTCAGCTATAGCTTTAATAATAGCAGGACGATCTATTAATTTAAGATGCTTAAGTTCTTCTTCAAGTCTTTCATAACCATCTGCGGTCATTGGTATTTTTGACATAGTATTTAGTCCAATCAAAATATTAGAATTAAAAACCTAGTATGTTAAAATCATTTGAAATATGATTGTAAGGATGCGACGTCAAGATCTCCCTTTTTTAAAGTAGCAATAGCTTGTATTGCAGCATTAGCACCTGCAATTGTTGTATAATAGGGTATATTATCGCTTAAAGCTATTCGGCGCAAATCCAAACTATCATTCTTAGCTTTTATTCCTTCCACGGTATTGAAGACAAGCTTTATCTTGCCTGATTTCATTGCTTCAAGTGTATGTGGGGAACCTTCAAAAACTTTTTTAATCACTGTTACCTCTATATTATGCTTAGCTAAATAGTCAGCTGTACCTTGTGTAGCCATAATATCAAATCCTAGCATAATGATTTTTTTCGCTAAAAGAAGAAATGCTTCTTTATCACGATCTCTTACCGAAATAAGTACCGTACCAGATAAAGGTAACACTAAACCTGTAGCAATTTGTGATTTTGCAAAAGCAGATGCAAAATCCTTATCTAACCCCATAACTTCTCCTGTAGATTTCATTTCAGGCCCCAAAACAATATCTACGCCAGGAAATCTATTAAATGGAAATACGACTTCTTTAACGGCAACATGTTTACGTATGACTTTATCATCAAGCTTATAAGAAGCCAAAGACTTACCAGCCATAATTTGCACTGCAATTTTAGCAATAGGATAACCAGTTGCTTTTGCAACAAAAGGTATTGTTCGGCTTGCTCTTGGATTAACTTCTAAAATATATAATTTCTGATCCTTGATCGCAAATTGAATATTCATTAAACCAACCACACCAAGATCAAGTGCTAATTGCCGAGATTGATTTTTAATTTTATCAATCATTTCATCTGCAAGACTATAAGGTGGCAAAGAACAGGCTGAATCACCAGAATGGATCCCCGCTTCTTCTATATGTTCCATAATACCTGCAATATAAACATCACGGCCATCTGAAAGAACATCAACATCAACTTCTATGGCATTTTCTAAATATGAATCAATCAATATGGGATTATTATTAGAAATCTTTACTGCTTCTTTCATATAACGAACCAAAGATTCATGATCGTAAACAATTTCCATAGCACGTCCACCCAATACATAAGAGGGACGAATCATAATAGGATAACCAACATACTTTACAGCTTCTTCAGCTTGTTTTAATGAAGTTGCAAGTGCATTTTGTGGTTGTAAATATCGTTCCGTACGCTTGGAAAGAAATTCTTGAAATAAAGCTCTATCCTCAGTTAAATCAATGGTCTTAGGAGTTGTTCCAAGAATTGGGAACCTATATTTTTCTAAAATTCCTGCTAATTTAAGAGGTGTTTGTCCCCCAAATTGTACAATAATACCTTTCAAATCCCCTTTACTTTGTTCTATTCTGGCTATTTCTAAAACATATTCTGCTGAAAGCGGTTCAAAATAAAGTCTGTCTGTTGTATCATAATCTGTCGAGACAGTTTCAGGATTACAATTCACCATAATCGTTTCAATACCAATTTCATTCAATCCAAAAGCTGCATGAACACAGCAATAATCAAATTCGATACCCTGACCAATACGGTTAGGTCCACTTCCTAAAATAATTACTTTTGATTTATCAGATGGATAGGCTTCATTATCTATAGTTTGATTATGAGGCAAAGAATAAGTTGAATACATATAAGAAGTCGTTGAAATAAATTCACCTGAACATGTATCAATTCTTTTAAAAACTGGATGTACCTTTAAATTAAAACGATGTTGGCGAACCTGCTCTGCTGATAAATTTGTTAAATAGGCTAAACGTTCATCAGAAAAACCCATAGATTTTAGATGATATAATTTATTAGACTCTTTAGGTAATCCATTTTGAATAATGATTTTTTCTGCATCAATAATATCAGCAATTTGATTAATAAACCAAGGATCAAATCCCGTAACTTTCATAATATCTTGCAAAGATACATTTTCTCTTATTGCTTGAGCAATCCATAAAATTCTATCTGGGAATGGCGTTGATAATACATTCAACCAATCTTGATTTTGCCAGTGTGAAGGAAAGTCTATATTATCAAATCCTGTTAAATTTGTTTCTAGAGAACAAAGGGCCTTTTGTATAGATTCAGCAAAAGACCTTCCAATAGCCATAACTTCCCCAACTGACTTCATAGAAGTTGTTAAAGTTTTAGATGCTGCAGGAAATTTTTCAAAAGCAAAACGAGGAATTTTAGTAACAACATAATCTATTGTAGGTTCAAATGAAGCAGGAGTTACTTTTGTTATATCATTTTGTAGCTCATCTAAAGTATAACCAACAGCAAGTTTAGCTGCAATTTTTGCGATAGGAAAACCAGTTGCTTTAGAAGCTAATGCTGAAGAACGTGAAACCCGAGGATTCATTTCAATCACAATCATTCGACCATCTTTGGGATTGACTGCGAATTGTACATTAGATCCGCCAGTGTCAACACCTATTGCTCTCAATACAGCAATAGAAGCTTGGCGCATACGTTGATATTCTTTATCAGTTAAAGTTAATGCAGGTGCGACTGTAATACTATCACCTGTATGAACACCCATAGGATCAACATTTTCTATTGAGCAAACAATAATACAATTATCAGCAGAATCTCTGACAACTTCCATTTCATATTCTTTCCACCCTAATACCGATTCTTCAACCAATACTTGACCAACAGGAGAAAGAATAAGACCTTGGCTTACAATATTTTCATATTCCTCCAATGTATAAGCTACACCACTTCCCGTACCTGCTAATGTAAAAGATGGTCTAATAATTAACGGTAATCCAATTGTTTTAAAAGCTTGGTGGGCCTGTTCCATATTGGAAACCAATTCACTTTTAGGCGTTTCCAATCCTATCTGTTTCATAGTTTCACGAAACTTTAATCTGTCTTCAGCTTTATCAATTGAATCGGCGCGAGCACCAATTAATTCAACATCTAATTCAGCCAATATACCTTTTTTATATAGATCCATTGCCGTATTTAAAGCCGTTTGTCCACCCATTGTAGCCAATAATGCATCAGGCTTTTCTTTGGATAAAATTTTACTTACAACTTCTGGTGTTATTGGTTCAATATAAGTAGCATCTGCCAAATTTGAATCTGTCATGATGGTTGCAGGATTTGAATTGACCAAAATAACTCTATATCCCTCATCTTTAAGAGCCTTACAAGCTTGAACGCCAGAATAATCAAATTCACAGGCTTGACCTATAACAATTGGCCCCGCTCCAATAATCATAATAGATTTAATATCTGTACGTTTTGACATAGTTATTGCAGTTTTCTATTTAGTATTTTTTTATAAATTATAATTTTTATCATTTATTTTCTTTTCGTATACTGGTTCATTAAAGAAACAAAGTGTTGAAATAAATAATAACTATCGTGTGGTCCAGGGGAAGCCTCAGGATGATATTGAACAGCAAAAATTGGTTTATCTATATGTTCAAAACCTTCAACGGTTTGATCAAAAAGAGAAATATGGGTAATCTGAAGTTCTTTTGGAATTGTATCTTCTTTCACGACAAATCCATGGTTTTGCGAGGTAATATTAACCCTCCCCGTAGCAATTTCTTTTACAGGATGATTTGCCCCTCTATGTCCTTTAGCCATTTTTCTAGTTTTTGCGCCAAAAGCCAAAGCTAATAATTGCAATCCAAGACATATACCAAAAATTGGCAATCCTAATTTAATCAAGTCTTGAATTACTGGAACAGCATAAATACCAGTTGCCGCAGGATCACCAGGTCCATTTGAAAGAAAAACACCATCAGGCTTGATAGCTAAAATATCATGCACAGAGCTATTTGCAGGAAAAATAGTTATCTCACATCCATATTCTACTAAACACCTTAAAATGTTATTTTTTACACCATAATCGATGACTGCAACTCTAAATTTTATTGATATATTTTTTTTGAAATTATCATGAGACCAAAGTGGTTTATCCCATTCATAAGGATGTTTACAAGTAACATTTAAAGCAAGATCTAATCCTTGCAATCCTGACCAATTTTTTGCTGTTTTTTGTAAGCTTTGATGATCAAAATTACCTGACAGATCATGAGCAATTACAACTTTAGCTGGACCATTATCTCTAATTTTTTTGGTTAAAGTACGTGTATCAATCCCTGACAAACCAATTAAATTATAATCCACCATCCATTCTTCCAACTTAGCAATAGATCGCCAATTAGATGGCTCTGTAATATCATTTGCAACAACACATCCACAAGCAGCTGCCGGTTTTAATGATTCGTTATCTTCATAATTTGTACCAACATTACCTATATGGGGAAAAGTAAATGCAATAATTTGACTAGCATAAGAAGGATCTGTTAAAATTTCTTGATAGCCAGTTATTGAGGTGTTAAAACAAAGTTCGCCTACTTTTTGTCCCATAGCACCAAATCCACAACCTAAAAAAAAATTACCATCTTCAAACATGATAATTCCAGTTGCAGGTTTAGTTTTATAAGCCAAAATTATACCACCAAAATAACAAAATAAATAATAAGTTAGATATGAAATTAAACAAAATTCTTGCTACTTAAACAAATCTTTCTATTCCGTCAAGATCATATTGAATTGTTCTTTATCAATAAAACATATTTATTATACTTTCTACATAAATATCACAGTAATTTGTTTGTTTTGGCATAAAAATATTTATTTAATCTTAACTAATCTGGAGCATAAAAATGACTTTAAGAAATCAATTTACCGATTCTTTAAAAATAGCCATGAAAAACCACCAAACTATCGATATTTCAACTATCCGATTGATTTTGGCTGCGCTTAAAGAAAAAGATATTGAAGCGCGTGCTAAAGGTAATTTACAAGGTATTCCTGAAAATGAGATTACAGATTTATTACAAAAAATGATTAAACAACGTCGTGAAAGTGTTTCTTTATATGAACAAGGGAATCGCCCAGAACTTGCCCAAAAAGAAAAAAACGAAATAACCATTTTAGAAAAATTTTTACCTCAACAACTTGATGGCCAAGCTATAAAAAATGCTATAGAAGAAGCTATTAAAGCAACAGGCGCACAATCTATAAAAGATATGGGCAAACTTATTTCTTTTTTAAAAGAAAAACACGCGGGACAGATGGATTTTGCCCAAGCTGCTTCTTATATTAAAGAAAAGCTCACATAATTTTAACCTTAAGCCTTATTTTATAATGATAAATGACTTTCTTTCCACCTTCATTAATTAATGAATTACATGAACGTTTACTTTTATCGGATATTGTTCGACGTTATGTACATTTAATAAAACGTGGTCAAGATTTTATTGGTCTTTGTCCTTTTCACAAGGAAAAAACACCTTCTTTCAAAGTTAATGATAGTAAAGGTTTTTTTCATTGTTTTGGATGTAATACTCACGGGGATTTAATTAATTTTGTTATGAAAATAAATGGATGGGATTTTACCGAAACCATTAACAGTTTATGTAAAGAAGCTAATTTAGAAATTCCCCAATCCAATCATTCAGGCAGCTCAAACGAAACTCCTTCTCTTTATTCTAAAGTTTATAAAGCTCTCGATGCAGCTTCTTTATGGTTTTATAATCAATTGCAAAAAATGCCCGCCCAAAGTCTAGTTAAACAATATATTAATCAACGTGGGTTAAATAAAGAAACTCAAGAATATTTTAAAATTGGATGGGCCCCAGACAATTGGCGTGGACTTTTTGAAGAACTGTCACGACAAGGTTTTGACACATCTGTCTTATTAGAAGCAGGTTTAATTATTCAATCCCAAGAACAGCAAAATTTTTACGATAGATTTCGCAATCGTATTATTTTTCCAATTCATACTCAAAAAAACAAAATTGTCGGATTTGGGGGACGCGTTTTAAATAACACACAACCAAAATATCTCAATTCACCAGAAACTATAGTATTTCATAAAGGTTATACATTATATGGTGAAGATAAAGCTTTTAAAAAGATATCTGCTCAAAACCAACTTTTAGTTGTTGAAGGATATATAGATGTATTAAGTCTTGTACAAGCTGGTTTTGTTCATACTGTTGCTCCTTTAGGTACAGCACTTACATCGCATCAAATATCAAAATTATGGTCTGTCGTTGATGAACCTATTGTATGTTTTGATGGAGATACAGCAGGCCAACAAGCTGCCATTCGTATTGTCGATATCGTATTGCCTCTTTTGCAACCTAGTAAATCTTTACGTTTTGCTTTCTTACCTCAAGGCGAAGATCCTGACAGTTTAATTCGTAATCATGGGATTGAAGCTTTTAATGAAATTATTTCCCAAGCAATTACTTTAGATAATTTAATTTGGAATTTGGAATTTTATTGGCAACCGTTAGATACACCTGAACGTTGGGCAGGATTTAATAAAAGATTACATAAAAAAATATCTATAATTCAAGATAAAAACATTAAGGATATGTATAAAAAATTTATGAATAATCGATATAATACTGTTTATCAAAATCAATTTCCTATAAATATCCGATCTGCTCATAAATTAAATAATTTTGCAAAAACATCCATTAATTTAAATATTGGAGGGGAAGCAGCTAGATTAGGTACACAAAATATAGAAAATTATAGATTCCAATTATTATTTATTTTACTGATTCGTTATCCTGAGTTAATTTATAATTATGTAGAATCACTTGCTAATCTTGTAATTAATTCATCTGAATATAATAAATTACGTCAAATTATGATAGACTATGCTTTATCAACACCTCATTTAACTCAAAATAATTTGCTAAATCATCTTGAAAAACAGGGATATCCCAATATATTAGAAACATTTATTTTACAATTGCCCTTTAATTCTTTAACAAAAGCGGATATTTCTTTATCAGTAGCAGAAAATAGTATTCAGGATATTTTACAATTTACCTTAAAATCAAAGGATAAAAATTCTATATTAAAACAATAATTTTGTAGTAAATAATTAGGTCTATGGTATATAAATTTGGCATTTACGTAATAAATTTAAGCAGATCACGGTTCAAATAATAATTAAAACTGCATCAAAGTATTAAAAGGTAAAATTAATATGGCATCTAGAGGCTCTAAAAACAAACCCATCAATAACACCCCTTCGACAAAAGAGGAAAATGCTTCTGATGATCCATTGATGGATAGTTTTAATTCTGCTGTAAAAAAAATGATGGCCCAAGGTAAAGAACGTGGATATATAACCTACGATCAAATTAATGCAGTTCTTCCACCTGAGCAAGTCTCTTCAGAACAAATTGAAGATACCATGGCAATGATTAATGATCTTGGTATTAATATTATTGAATCAGATGAAGAGAATGAAGAGCCTTTTTCTCTTAATCCTGAAGAAACCAGTGAATTTGACGAGTTAGAAGAAAAACCTGATACCGTGACAGGACGTACTGATGATCCTGTAAGAATGTATCTACGTGAAATGGGGGGGGTTGAATTACTCTCACGAGAAGGTGAAATTGCTATAGCAAAAAGAATTGAAGCAGGCCGTGATATGATGATTAATGGGCTTTGTGAAAGTCCATTGACCTTTAGATCTGCCTTATCATGGAGAGAAAATCTTATTAATGGTACTCTTTTATTGAGAGACGTTATTGATCTAGATGCCATGTATGGAGAAAATGAATTTTCTAATTTTTCTGAAGATGAAGATATAGATAGCGAAGAGGAAGCAAATAACGATAATGATGAAGACGAGGATGAAGATTCAAATCTTGACGATGTAGTAAAAGAGGAAAGTGATGAAGGGGGAGAGGATAGTGAAAATAAATCCTTAGCAGCAATGGAAAGAGAACTTTTACCTGGCGTTTTGGAAAATTTTGAATCTATAGTCCAATTATTTAAAAAACATGTTAAGTTACAAGAAACTCGTCTTACATGTCTTTTAAAAGGCGAAGTTTTTGACACCAAAAATGACCGACGGTATGAAAAACAAAAACAAGAATTAGTTGAGTTAATTACACCTGTTCGACTTAATGCTTTGCGAACTGAAGAATTGGTTCAACAGCTTTATGAATTAAATAAAAAATTAATAGGTCTAGAAGGCAGACTATTAAGGCTTGCTTTAAAAAGCAATATTAAACGAGCTGAATTTCTTGAAAAATACTATGGCTCAGAGCTAGATCCAAAATGGTTTAACAGAATAAGTAAGCTCACAACTAAAGGATGGAAAATTTTTGTTACTAAATACAAAGATGAAATTAAGCAAATTCGTCAAGAAGTTATTGAAATTGCCCAAATAAGTTCTTTACCTATTGAAGATTTTAGAAGAATTGTTAGCACTGTACAAAAAGGTGAACAAGAATCAAATCGTGCAAAAAAAGAAATGATAGAAGCTAATTTACGTTTAGTTATTTCCATTGCAAAAAAATATACTAATCGTGGATTGCAATTTCTTGATTTAATTCAAGAGGGTAATATTGGACTTATGAAAGCAGTCGATAAATTTGAATATCGACGCGGGTATAAATTTTCAACCTATGCAACATGGTGGATCCGCCAAGCTATTACAAGATCTATTGCAGATCAGGCAAGAACAATTAGAATCCCAGTTCATATGATTGAAACGATTAATAAACTTGTCCGTACTTCCCGTCAAATGCTTCATGAAATTGGTAGGGAACCAACCCCAGAAGAACTTGCAGAAAAATTAATTATGCCTCTTGAAAAAGTACGAAAAGTATTAAAGATAGCAAAAGAACCTATTAGTTTAGAAACACCAATTGGAGATGAAGAAGATAGCCATCTTGGTGATTTTATAGAAGATAAAAATGCGGTTATTCCACTTGATGCAGCAATTCAAGGTAATCTTCGAGAAACAACTACCCGTATTTTATCAAGTTTAACACCCAGAGAAGAAAGAGTATTGCGTATGCGCTTTGGTATTGGTATGAACACTGATCATACTCTTGAAGAGGTTGGGCAACAATTTTCGGTTACACGCGAGCGTATTCGCCAAATTGAAGCCAAAGCTCTTCGTAAACTTAAGCACCCAAGTCGCAGTCGAAAATTGCGAAGCTTTCTAGATACATAATATTGGGGCCTGTAGTTCAGTTGGTTAGAACGCACCGCTCATAACGGTGTTGTCGCAGGTTCGAGTCCTGCCGGGCCCACCATTTTTAAAATCGAAATAACTATTTAGCACGTTGATATATCCCTATTAATTGAGTTTGTTCAATTACATGGACTTGCATCAATTTTTCAAGAGCAATTTTATCTGGTGTCATATTAAAATCTAATAAAATATCTAACGCATAAAGCTTAAAAAAATAACGATGGCGCCCAATTGGGGGACATGGACCATTATAATTTATATGTTAGAACTATTTAAACCTTCTTTAATATTAATTTTTGAAGATTGCACATTTTCTATAAGAGCGGTTTGAACAGCAGGAATATTATATAAAATCCAATAAACGACTTTAGGTGCCATAGGATCAGGTGCATCAGGATCATCCATAATAAGTACTAAACTTTTTGCATTTTTTGGGACATTGGTCCAGGTTAAAGGTGGTGAAATATTTATACCATCGCAAGTATATTGAATAGGAATTGCATTATTATCATTAAATGCTTTAGATTTAAATTCCATGGCTTGTACTACACGAACATCAAAAACAAACAGTAAATAAATTATATATACAAATAAAATTTATTCAATTCATACCCCAGAATTTTTAACGACTTTCTCTAAACCAAGTAACAAAAATTAAACTTAGTATAATCAGTAATAATAACAAAGGATGTAAAAAATAGCGTTGATTGTAACCTATAATTTGATAATCTTGATTTTTTATTAATCCTAACCAACCTTTTCCGGATGTTGAAAATCCTTTATTAACACGACGAATTTCGAAATTAGGTGTATCCTCCAAAACCAAAAGACCGCTTTTATTTTGATTAACTAAAGGCTGAAATAGCAAATCAGTCGAGCGAGGATCATAAAATTCTAAAGCATTAGGCGATAAAGTACTTAAAAAAACTGTTTTTTCTTTATCGGTTATTTTATATACACCCATTAAATCTATAGGAATAACTGATTGCATATTACCGTTATTTTGTTTTTCTAATATAATTTCTTGCGTTATATTATTAGGAAAAGTGACCTCTACTTTTACATTTTGCTGATTTTCTAAACTATGACGATTAATTTCTAATTTATTATCAATTATTCTAGCATTTAATGTATCTTCTTCTAATTCTGGTTCTTTCATCAACCAATGCGCAATTCTTTTTAAAAGTTCGGCTTGTGGTCCACCACCTTCAAATCCTCTTGACCAAAGCCATATTTGATCACTTAATAATTGTGCAACCCGCCCTTTATCTACACGATTAAGGATAAGTAATGGTTTATTGTTAATACCAGTCATTACAATCTGACCTTTAACATTATTAGTATCCATTTGATAGAACCATTGTCCCCAATCAGGTTGGATTTTATTAGAATTTGTTAGTTTTGCTGTAACTGGATGCCTTAACCCTAAATCTGTAACTTTTGGCTTATAAGGCATTTCCAGCATAGATCCTGTAGGTATTGCAGGTAAAATTTCAGATAAAGGCGATTGATCAAAACCAGATATTTCCTCATTCAAAGGTCCAGATATTTCTAACAAAGCACCTCCTTCTCGAACAAAATGTACAATATTATCAAAATAGGCTTGAGGTAAAAGCCCCTGACGTCTATACCGATCAAAAATTATTAAATCAAATTCTTGAAGTTTAGTCTCAAATAATTCTTGGACTGGAAAAGCAATCAATGACAATTCATTTAATGGTGTATTATCCTGTTTTTCTGGGGGGCGTAAAATCGTGAAATGGACCAAGTCAACAGATGGGTCAGCCTTTAATAAATTACGCCATGTTCTTCCACCTTGATAAGGTTCTCCGGATACAAGTAATACTTTTAAACGATCTCGTACCCCTTTTATAACTAATGCATGGCGGTTATTAAGAGGTGTCAATTCATTTGGAATTGTTGGGATAGATAATTCAAAAAAATTATCTCCTGTATGTTCAATTGGTAAAGAAATTTGTACTTCTTCACCAATTTTCACACTAATAAGAGGTAAAGTTATATTTTCTTTTATTACGGATATATTTACTAATTCATTTTGAATATTATTTGATTGTTTAGCATTTGATAAAAGGTCCTCCACTTTCAAAGTTATATTAACCGTTTTACCCACCAATCCAAAAGTTGGATAAGAAATGATCGATAATCTTCGGTCTCTTTCATCTTTATGACCTGTTAATAAAATATGCATAGGTACATTTAAAGCAATATTATCTATCTTGTCTGGTATATCATGCACCTGACCATCGGTTATTAGAATTATTCCCGCCATTCTATTTTTAGGAATTTGTGCTAAGTTATTAGCAATAACATCAAACAATTTTGTTCCCTTACTGCCATCATTAAACTGTGGTATATCAACAATTTTTATATCCAAATTATTGAAAACTGATAATTTTTCTTGCAATGAGGCTAATGCTTTTTGGGTTTGCTCGGATCTATTATCTAAATTTTGGCTTAAAGAATGATCAATAACAACTAATACAGTGTCATTAAAATAATCTCGTTGTTCTGAAATAAGTAAAGGATTGCTTAAAGATAATAATAATAATGTGAATATTATAAATCTTAATAAAGTTGCTCGTACTTTCTTCCATATTGACCATACTATAACAATCAAAAACAATGCAAAAAAAACCCACAAAATATTTGTAGCAATAATCGGTTCAAAAATGATATGACTATTATTAAACATTAACATAAATTTTTATTATTTTACTAATCGTTCAAGGATTGATTGAACATGAACTTGATCAGATTTATAATTACCTGTTAAAGCATATATCACTAAATTTATCCCAAAACGAAAGGCTAATTCTCGCTGTCTTTCTCCATAAGGAACAACAGGATACAAAGGAATACCCTCAGGATCAAAGGCCCACGCCCCTGCCCAATCATTGGATCCTATTATTACAGCTGAAACACCATCATTTTCAATTGTTTGATCTGTTTGTTCAACCCATACATCCCCTCCATACCAACGACCTGGATAGTTTTGTAATATATAAAAAGATTTAGATAAAACATGATCTTTATTTAACCGAATTAATAAGGGTATATCTAATCCTTTACTTAATTCTTGTAAACGCTGTTCATTTTGGCCAACTTGATCTAATTGCTCATTGGCAGAATTACTTTGGTCTTGAGTATCAAAAAATATCATACCACCATTTCTTAAATAATAATTAAGTTTTATTTTGGTTTCAGAAGAAAGGTATATTTGCCTTGAAGAAATTGGCCAATAAAGTAAAGGAAAAAAAGATAATTCATCTTTTTCTATATTAATACCAATGGGATCACCAATTTCCGCTGATGTTCTTTGATTGACAATCCAGCTTAATGTAGTTAAACCTAATTTGCTTGTATGATCTATATCATCACTACCCGTCATAACATAAGCTAATCTAGTTTGTTTAGTATAATCTATCTGTTGCTGTAGACTAGACGAATTTAGATCCGTTTTAGATGAAACGGTTTGTGCAAAAATAGGTACATTGTTCATAAAAAATATTAAAAATATAGTTAAATTTAAAATTTTAAATTTTAAATTTAACCCTCTAACCCATAAAGAAATTAACATATCAATAATTAATAAAATAAATGCAAAACTTAATAACCAAGGTTTAAAATCAAATACATTATCTTTTTGTGTTATTAAAAATTCATGATCTATATTAAATGACGAAAAATCAATGGGTTGTAATGTTTTTAGAGAGGAAATTAAATTTAAAGCATAAAAAGTACCTTCTTCATAACCATATAAACCAGGTGGATGATCAGCATTAACAATTTGTTGAGCAAATTCTTCTTGCTTTAAAGCTGAAACAGAAGAAGGAGGTGATTGAAACTTACCAAATCCATCAAGAATTCTAATTGGTGGTAAAAATAAAGAATTAATCGATTGATTATGATCTTCTGTTCCTTGACTTAAACTAATAAGTTTACGCAACATATCAACAAAAAGACCTGAAAGAGGTAAATTTGACCAATCATTATTTGCGGTTGTATGAATTAAAACAATCCAACCTTTATTTTGTTGAATAGCTGTTACCAAAGGGGTACCATCTTCTAGTCTAGCCCATGTTTTCTTATTAATATCTAAATCAGGTTCTGCCAATACTTGGCGGTTTACTAAAATATCATTCGGTATTGATAAACCAATAAAAGGTGAATTATCAGAAAAATTTAAAAGTCTTAAAGGCTGTGACCAAGACATACTACCACCTAAAGTTCGATCTCCGGACCTTAATTGAACAGGTAATAAACGATCGGGGTGGCTAGCAAGATGTGGGCCAGCAAATCGGATGACTATACCACCTTTATCAATCCAATTTGATACTGCCAGTAAATCTTTTTCTTCCAACCCTCCTACATCTGCCATAATCAAAACAGCAAGCGGCCTATTTAAAAGTTCAGATAAAGAATTACCATATCTTATTTCAGAAAATGGATTCAAAGCACGTTCTAAATAAAAATTTTCTGACAAAAAAGGTTGGTCTTCTTTTTTAAGTCCACCCGCTATAATACCAACAGGATGATGAATCCATCGATTATCTAAAAGATATATTGACGTAGCAGTCATATAATTATCTATAGAGATAATTCTTAATCGATTACGTAATTCTGTTGGTATATTAATAATTTTTTCACTATTTTTCTTATCTTTATCCCAAGAAAATTGTTCATCAAAAATAATTTGATTGCTCTGATCACGTCCTTTAACCGTTATTGTTTGAACAGATCCAGCAGATATTCTTTCTATATTTAATTTAATCCCATTAGTTTGAATTTCAGGTTCATGAATTAGAAGAGGTAATTGATACAATTGAGGATATAAAATTTTGACTTTAGAAAAAGTTTTTAAATATTGAATAAATACTTCATCATCTTTTTTATCTTCGGATACCAATCCATTACTAAACCACAAAATTTCAGGTTGATTTTGTTCAAAAGTGTTTTTTAAAATTTCTAATATTTCAATAGTTTTTTGATGATTTTGAGTCCACGGATATGGTTGCAATCTTTTAATAAAACTACGGGCATCAGGTATATTTAAAAATTGCATAGAAGTATTATTGGATTGAGATGTAGAAATTGTAGGTATAACAATAATTTTTTTATCTTCAATTTCTAGTTGATCAAATAATTTATCAAAAATATTATTCATTTCTTGCCAAAAATTTGCTGCTGCCCAATCGTTATCCACAATCATGATGACTAATTTCGAGCCAGATAAAGATAATGGTTTTTTTAGAATTGGATGGGCAAACGCAAAAATCAATAATAAAACAATCAACATTCTTAAAATAAGAAGCCAAAAAGGTGTATGTTTTGGGGTTTGATCTAATGTTTTAATATCATTAAGTAACTTTAAAGAAGGGAAAAATATCTTTTTCGCTAAAGGTGGCGTAAAACGCATTAACCACCATAATAAAGGTAAACTGATTAATCCGATAAAAACCCAAGGTACCAAAAAAGTTACTGTTGCAATACTAAACATAGGAATTAAATCTTATAATGATCAGTAAATTGTTGATAAAGTGTTAATAAAATCATTTCTGGTCTATGATCTGTACGATGAATTAAAAAATCCCATCCCCATTTTTGGGCCAATTGTTGAATTTGAGCACGATGAGAATAAAATTTTTTTTGATATTGTTCACGAATTGATTGAACACGTTCAAACATTACTTTTTTATCTTGTTCCATATCTTGAAATTGGATACGTCCTTCAAATGGTAATTCCTCTTCAACTGGATCAATAATTTGTATTAGATAAACTTTTATATTTTTATTGGCTAGAACCTGACATTCCTTTTCAAGATCATTTAGATCTTGTAAAAAATCTCCAATAAGAATAACTTGCGAATTCTTAGATAAATTCGAAAACAAATCTAATTGATTATTTTTATAATTCATCAATTCTTTAGCAATATTATGAACTGCATAACGACCAATATTTGGTTTGAACGATGATCCTAATAAAGCTATTTTTTCTCCCGATCTTGCAAAAAGAATTGCAAGTGCTAATAGTATTAATTGGGCGCGTTCTTTTTTTGAAGGTAATTTTATTAAAGAATGATAATTCATTGAATCTGAAACATCACACCATAGCCATATAGTTTGTGTTACAGACCATTCTTTTTCTTTAATATATAAAGATTCCGTTTTTGCTGATTTACGCCAGTCAATGTGCCGCGGCGAATCCCCTAATTGATATTGACGAAATTGCCAAAACGCTTCCCCTATACCAGAACGCTTTTTTCCATGCAATCCTTGTAAAATTGCTGCTGCTACCTTATTAGCCATTAATAACAAAGAAGGTATTTTTTCGGTAATTTTTTCACTTTGTTGTTGTAAAATAATAGACATAATTTTTTATTAGTCTAACAAATTACATAATTGTTGTATTATATTATCAACATTAATATTTTCTGACCGCGCCATAAATGAAAGTGCCATACGATGGCGAAGCACAGGACACGCTAATTCTATAATATCTTCATAAGAGGGTGCAAATCTGCCTTCTAACAAAGCTTTTGCTTTAACTGCAAGCATAAGCGCTTGACTTCCTCTTGGTCCTGGTCCCCAGGTAACATTTTTTTTCACTATATCTAACGTACTGGTTTCAGGACGTGCATTACGCACAAGATTTAAAATTGCTTGTACAATTTTTTCTCCTACTGGAATTATTCTCACTAAGTTTTGGATTTCTAATAATTCTTGTGCCGTCATAATAGGAGACGGTTTTGCCTGTTCTAAACCCGTAGTGTTTAACAGCATTTGATATTCAGCATCAAAATCAGGATAGCCCACATTAACTTGTAATAAAAAACGATCTAATTGTGCTTCTGGTAACGGATACGTACCTTCTTGCTCTAAAGGATTTTGAGTTGCTAAAACATGGAATGGTTGCGGTAATATATGTGAATGACCAGCAACTGAAATATGTCTTTCTTGCATAGCTTGAAGTAAAGCTGACTGGGTACGTGGGCTTGCCCGATTAATTTCATCAGCCATTAAAAGTTGGCAGAATACAGGTCCTGGTAAAAAACGAAAGGATCGCTTACCATCAATATTTTCCTCTAACACTTCAGATCCTAGAATATCAGCTGGCATAAGATCTGGCGTGCATTGAATTCTTTTTTCTTCAAGCGTAGTAATCTGCGCCAATGTTTCAACCAATTTCGTTTTGGCTAATCCAGGAAGACCAACTAATAAAACATGTCCCCCTGCTAGGATAGTTATAAGAGTTTGATCAATAACATTTTGTTGACCAAAAATAACTCCACTAATATTTTGACGCAATTTTAAAAGGTGTGTTTTCGCCTTATCAACTTTATCTATAATAAGATCAGCAGAAAATGCTTCTATATTATTATTTTGCAAAAAAAATCTCCATAATGCTTATTTGATATTTATTATTGTTCAGATAAACCATAAAGTATATTAGCTCTTTTTTGTATTTCTTGTGCGGACAGGGATTCTTTAAATGTTGAAATAATCCAAATATGTCCAAAAGGATCTAACAATCTTCCAGCTCTTTCGCCATAAAATTGATCTGCAACTTTTATCAAAACTGTTGCACCTGCTTCTATTGCTTGGTGGTTAATTTTATCAACGTCTTCAACATGTAATACTAACCTTACAGAAGATCCATGTAAAGATTGTGGGCTTGGATTATTTTCATTCTCTTCTGTAATTAAAATTGGTGAATTACCAATTTTAATTTGTGCGGTGATAATATTATTATCAGGATCTAATAAAGGTTCAACTAATTCCGAAGCATTAAAAGCTTTTTTATAAAACTCAATTGCAGAAGAAGCATTTCTTACAACAAGATAAGGTGTTATACTGTAAAAACCTAAAGGTATAAATTGCTTGTTATCCATATTAATTAATTCTTCAATATCATTGGAATTTAAAAAAAACTATTATATCATAATATAATGCGCTTTGTATTAATTATTATTTTTGTCTTACTAATTATTAGTCTTTATATGTTTTATATTCATAAAACAAAAAATATAGATTCGTCTGGCACCTACCAAAAACAAAGAAAAAAATCTAACTATGTTTTTTGGCTCATCCTTAGTGGTTTATTAATTATGGGATTTATTATTTCAGGTACTATTTACTTATCATCCCAACAATCAACTCCTCAAAGTCACTATCATCCTGCTTATATTAAGAATGGAAAAATTATAGATGGTGATTTTGAAAATTAATTTTCCTTTTCTATGATTATGTTATTCCCATTAGCCAAACAATGGTGGTTAAACGACCCCAAAATCATAAGACTTTATGAAATCTTAGAAAAACAAGGTGAAGTTAGATTTGTTGGGGGATGCGTGCGTAATGGACTACTAAATAAAACTGTCTATGATATAGATCTTGCAACTAATATTAAACCATTAGACACAATAAAAATTTTACAAGAAATTGGAATTAAAACTGCAGCCCCGGGATTAAAACATGGTACAGTTTTAGCCATCATTGATGATATAACAGTCGAAATTACTACGTTAAGACAGGACATTCAAACAGATGGAAGACATGCAGTTGTAGCTTTTACTAGTGATTGGAAAAAAGATGCCTCAAGAAGAGATTTTACAATTAATGCTATTTACTGTGATAAAAATGGAAATTTATATGATCCTTTTAACGGGTTGGGCGATTTGGCAAAAGGATACATTCGTTTTATTGGCAACGCACAAGATAGGATTAGTGAAGATAATCTTCGTCTTCTGCGGTATTTTCGCTTTTATGCCTATTATGGTAAAATAGAGCCTACTCAAAAAATACTTAATATTTTACATGACAATTCTTATAAACTTAATACTTTGTCTGGTGAAAGAATACGTATTGAATTAGAAAAGCTTTTGGCCGCTCCTGATCCGTTTTCTAGCATCAATCTTATGCATACAACCACTGTACTTTCATATATTATACTATCTGATAATATTGATTTCACTCTCTTTAAAAATCTAATTGATTTAGAAAACTGGCTTAAAAAAAATGTTTCTATTTCTATACCATTTAATTGGTTAAGACGTTTATATATTTTAAACAATCAAAATAAAAAGACACTTTTTATATTATGCAATAAACTTAAATTAAGCAATAAAGAAAGAATATATATTAGAAATATATGTAAAAATTTATTTATATCACCTAAATTATCAAAAAACCAATTAAAATCATTAATATACAAAATAGGAAAAATTCTAATTATAGATTTTTTGCTCCTTAATTGGGCAAAAGAATTTAATAATAATGAGTTTCATTTAAGACAAAAGGACTGGATAGAATTGTTAAACTTTATTTGTAACGAAAAGATACCTATATTTCCTTTAAAAGGTTCTGATCTTCTTTCTTTAGGGGTAAAACCTGGGCCTCAATTAGGTAAAATTTTTAAAGAAACCGAAACATGGTGGTTAGATCATGGACTTACAGGAAATAAATTATCTTGCCTTAATTATGTAAAAAATATTCTTAAATCTTAAGGCCATAATACTTCAGGTGGTAACGACATTAGAATTGCTTCTATATTGCCTCCTGTTTTTAATCCAAATAACGTTCCACGATCATATAATAAATTAAACTCTACATAACGTCCTCGTTTAACGAGTTGTTGATATCTATCTTGATCTGTCCATATTTTATTTATGTATTTTCTAACTAGCTGGGGGTAATAATTAAGAAATGTTTTACCAACCGCTTGTACAAAGTTGAAGTTTTTTATCCAATCATCAGTTTCTAAATAATCAAAAAAAATTCCTCCTATACCACGTGCTTCTTGTCGATGTTTTAAATAAAAATAATCATCGCACCATTCTTTGAATTTTGGATAATACTGAAGATCAAATTGATCACACGTCTCTTGTAACATTGTATGGAAATCTTTTGTATCTTGTTCAACCGGGAATATCGGGGTTAAATCAATTCCTCCACCAAACCAGGATTTTTTAGTTACAATCATTCTGGTATTCATATGAATGGCAGGTACATAAGGTGATTGCATATGGGCAACAACACTAATACCACTTGCCCAAAAGGTACCATCTTCAGAAGTTCCAGGTATTTGATTTCGAAATTCCTCAGAAAAGGTTCCATAAACTGTTGACACATTCACACCAACTTTTTCAAAGACGCGACCTCTCATAATTGACATCACTCCGCCCCCGCCATCTTGCTTTGCTTCACCCAACATATCTCGTTTCCAGACTTTTTGTTCAAAACAACCCGGTGGAAAATCACTTAGCTTTCCTACTAAGTCTTTTTCTAAACTCTCAAACGAATAACAAATATTGTCACGTAATTTTTCAAACCAATTTTTAGCTTGCTGTTGATGTTCTATATTCATAAATATTTATTCTTACCGATCAATTATATAAATTTCTATATTATATGCAATTCTGACATTTAATTGTTTTGAGGTAAAGTATTTGTTTGTCGCAACCCTTCTGATAACACTATGGAAGCAGCCAAAGCCACATTCAAGGATCTTACACCTTTCATCATAGGAATAAATATACGGACAGTCGCTACATTATGTACGAAATCCGGTACCCCCAAGGATTCTTGGCCTAATAAAATTCGATCAGTTTTTCGATAGACAATATTATTATAAGATTGACTACCACGTGTTGTTAAAAGCAATAATCTTGTTTCCGATTCTTCATAATGGTCATAGTATTTTTGCCATGAAAGATAATGCGTAACCTCAACAGAATTTATATAATCCATACCAACCCGTTTTAATTGACGATTATCCCAAACAAAGCCGCAAGGTCCAATTATATCAACTGGCGTATTTAAACACGCACCCAAACGTAAGATGGCGCCTGTATTTTGTGGTATATCTGGTTGAAAAAGAGTAAGGCGCATAATTATATTATTCTTATAAAGTATATCCTTAGAAGGTAATAATTAAGATTTTTTAAATTTAAAGGAAATTTACAACAAAGATATTTTTAAATGCGGCGGTTTGTCGCATAGTTGGTCCACTTTCCCTTTTTTCAAGATTGTTATAAATATAAAACTAGATATGTATTTTGTAAATATTTGGACAAATTAATAAATTTTGACTAATTTGACAAAAGACCATAATAATAAAATATAAGTATTTACATTAGGTATATTAAAAGGACATTATTGATGGCGCAGCAAAATGCAACATTATCAGATAAACAAGAAACGCGGCGCGATTTTCTTTTTTTAGCAACAGGTGCTATTGGGGCGGTCGGAACTGCTTCATTGATATGGCCATTTATTAAACAAATGAACCCAGCTGCGGATGTTGCCGCCCTTGCTTCTATAGAAATTAATCTGGATAAAGTTCAACCAGGACAAAGTATTACTGCTATGTGGCGAGGAAAACCCGTTTTTATTCGTCATCGTACCCAAGAAGAAATTCAACAAGCACAAACTATTTCTCCAGATACTTTACCTGATCCACAATCTGATCAAGAAAGAGTACAAAAACCTGAATGGTTAATTGTTGTTGGTGTTTGCACACATTTAGGTTGTGTGCCCTTAGGACAAAAAAACACTGATCAAAAAGGTGAATATGGTGGCTGGTATTGTCCATGTCATGGTTCCCAATATGATACATCTGGACGTATTCGTAAAGGACCTGCTCCCAAAAACCTTGAAGTACCTACTTATAGCTTCATTCAAGATAAACTTGTACGCATTGGCTAAAGGATTATAAAAAAATGGCCGTTACTTTTAAAAATCCTATTATACGTTGGATTGATCATAGGTTACCAGTATTTAGCTATCTCCATCATGAACTTCATGATTACCCCACACCAAAAAATCTTAATTACTGGTGGAATTTTGGCTCTTTAGCAGGATTTATGCTCATTACAATGATTGTAACAGGTATTGTTTTGGCTATGCATTATACGCCACATACAACCATGGCTTTTACAAGTGTTGAAAGAATTATGCGGGATGTGAATTATGGTTGGCTTATTCGATATATTCATATGAATGGTGCTTCAATGTTTTTTATTGTTGTATTTATTCATATTTTTCGTGGTATGTATTATGGCTCCTATAAAGCACCCCGGGAATTTTTATGGATGCTTGGTGTGATTATTTTGCTTCTTATGATGGCAACAGCTTTTATGGGTTATGTTCTACCATGGGGGCAAATGAGTTATTGGGGTGCTACTGTTATCACAAATCTTTTTTCTGCTATACCTGTTATTGGTAACGATATTGTTACATGGCTTTTAGGCGGATTTTCTGTTGATAATCCGACCCTTAACCGCTTTTTCTCTTTGCACTATTTATTACCTTTTGTGATTGTAGCAGTTGTTATGCTTCACATGATTGCCTTACATCGTTTTGGATCAAATAACCCTCTAGGCATTGATGTCAAAGGTCCCCAAGATAGCCTCCCATTTCATCCTTACTATACTGTTAAAGATCTTTTTGGATTATCTGTATTTTTAATATTTTATGCTGTCTTTATCTTTTTCATGCCCAATTACCTTGGTCATCCGGATAATTATATTCCTGCTAATCCAATGGCAACACCAGCACATATTGTACCAGAATGGTACTTTTTGCCTTTCTATGCAATTTTGCGTGCTGTGCCTTCAAAACTAGGTGGCGTAATATTAATGTTTGGTGCTGTTGCTGTATTATTTATTTTACCATGGTTAGATCGCTCCCCTATACGTAGCGCAACCTTCAGACCTATCTACAAATACTTTTTCTGGATTTTAATTATTGACTGTATTGTACTTGGAATATGCGGTGCCAACCCACCAGAAGGCAATTATGTTTTAATTTCAAGAATAGCTACAGGTTACTATTTTTTACACTTTCTTATTCTTTTACCCTTTCTTAGTCTTGCTGAAAAACCAAGAGCATTACCCATTAGTATCAGTCAAGCCGTTTTAAAACCAGCAAGGAAATTATAATGAATTTATATAAAATTTTATATAAAAATTTAACTGTAGTTATTTTTTCAATTTTCTTTTTAACACCTCATTTAAAAGCTGAAGAAGAACATATTTCCTTACCTAAACAAGATTGGTCTTTTAAAAAACCATGGGGGGCTTTTGATAGAGCAGCCCAGCAACGAGGATTTGCTGTTTATAAAGAAGTATGTTCAACTTGCCATTCTATGTCATTAATAGCCTATCGAAATTTACGTGATATTGGATTAAGCGAAGATGCTATTAAAGCTATTGCTTCTCAATATCAAATTGGGGATGGCCCTAATGATGAAGGTGAAATGTTTGAACGTCCAGGACTACCTAGTGATAAATTCAAAAACCCTTATTCTAACGAAAAAGCTGCAAGAGCTGCTAATAATGGTGCTTATCCACCAGATCTTTCATTAATTATAAAAGCTAGACCAGAAGGTGCAGATTATATTTACAATCTTCTTACAGGTTATGATAAAGCACCTACCGACGTGAAAATCCAAGAAGGTATGTATTATAATAAATATTTTACAGGCCACAATATTGCTATGCCACCACCTTTAACAACGGATGGCCAAGTAACATATGCAGATGAAACACCAGCAACTGTCCAACAAATGGCAAAAGATGTAGTTACTTTTCTTGCTTGGGCAGCGGAACCTGAATTAGAGGTACGCCATAGAACTGGCATAAAAACTATTACCTTTTTAATAGTACTTTCTGTTCTCTTGTATTTTGTTAATAGAAAGATATGGGCAAAAATTAAACATTAAATCTAAAATGCATAATGTCTCCATCTGAAACTATGTACTCTTTTCCTTCAGAGCGCATTTTGCCTGCTTCTTTGGCTGCAACTTCACCATTAAATTGAATAAAATCTTGACAGGCGATTGTTTCTGCACGAATAAATCCATGTTCAAAATCACTATGAATTACACCCGCTGCTTGAGGTGCTTTTGTTCCTTTTTTTATAGTCCAAGCATGGGCTTCTTTAGGACCAACAGTAAAAAAAGTTATGAGGTTTAATAAATCATATCCTGCTTTAATTACACGTGATAGACCAGATTCTTCTAATCCTAAAGAAAGTAAAAAATCTTTTTTGTCTTCTTGATTACCTAGATTAGCAATTTCTGCTTCAATTGATGCAGAAATCATTACACAACCCGCTTTTTGTTCTTTTGCTCTTTGAGCTACTTGATTTGTAAAATTATTACCTTTCAATAAATCTTCTTCATTCACATTACATATATAAAGAACGGGTTTACTTGTTAATAATTGTAATTGATCAAATATAGGACGTTGTTCACCATCAAGAGATACATATCGAGCAGGTTGTCCATTACGCAATTTTTCCAAAACAATTTCTATAACCTCAAGTAAAGACTTAGAATCTTTATCCCCACTTTTTGCTTTTTTTGAAAGATTATCTATTCTTTTTTCTAAACTTTCTAAATCAGCTAACATTAATTCAGTTTCTACAATTTCCGCATCTCTCAATGGATCAACGTGACCTTCCACATGGGTTACTTCTCCTGTAAAACAACGAAGTACATGGCAAATTGCATCAACATTACGAATATTAGCTAAAAATTGGTTGCCCAGACCCTCACCTTGACTTGCACCACGCACTAAACCCGCAATATCTACAAATTCTAATTGGGTAGCAATAATTTTAGCCGAGTTCGCTATCGAAGCTATTTTATCTAACCGTTGATCTGGTACCGCAACTTTACCAATATTGGGTTCAATTGTACAAAACGGATAATTAGCAGCCTCTGCGGCAGCTGTTGCTGTTAACGCATTAAAAAGTGTTGATTTACCAACATTTGGCAATCCTACTATTCCACAATTAAATCCCATATTTTCTCCACTATCTTATTTTTATAAAAGTATAAATTATTTCATATCCAATGAAATAGCCGTCATTAATTTATTCATATCTTTTTTTAAAAGTAGTTCTAAATGCTTAATAAATATTTTAGATAGACTAGCAATCACTTCTTCTTCAGCTTTTGTAAAATCTTGTAAAACATAATTTTTGACCAATCCCCTATGACCTGGATGGCCAATGCCAATTCTAATACGCCAATAATCTATTCCGAAATGATTATCAATTGAACGTATGCCATTATGCCCGCCAGCACTTCCACCTTTTTTAATTTTTATCCTTCCTAATTCTAAATCAAGATCATCGTAAATAACAAAAATTTGATCACCAGAAAGTTTATAAAAATGGGCTATATCTTGGATAGATCGTCCAGATTCATTAACATAAGTTAAAGGTTTAAGTAGCAAAATTTTATGGTTTAATATATGGCTTTCAGCACATAGTGCGTGAAATCGTTGACGAAAATCACTTATAACATAATGTTTAGCAATTTCATCAACGATTATAAAACCTACATTGTGCCTATTATGAGCATATTTTTGGCCCGGGTTACCTATCCCAACAATAAGCAGCATATGACAAGAAACCTTTATTTCTTATCTGCTTTTGCAGCTCCGGCTGTTGGTTTAGCAGGTGTCGCACCTTTAGCAGCCGTTGCAGCTGCAGGTGTTGCAGAAGTAGCAGCTGCTGCAGTTGTAGCTGTAGCACCTTCAGCACCAGCAGCAGGACCAGCAGTTTCACGCTGCGCATTAGGTGGAGCCAAACTAGCAATAGTGAAATCTTGGCTACGTAAAGCTGGCACAACTTTATCTGGGAGAGCAATCTGGCTTATATGAACACTGTCCCCAATATCTAAACCTTTTAAATCAACTGTAATATGTGCTGGAATATTATCAACATGACATAATAATTCTACTTCATGTAACACGATATTTAGTACCCCACCTCGTTTTAAACCAGGTGCTTGATTATCATTAACAAACTTAACTGGAACCTTAACTCTAAGCTGTGTATCTGTTGACACACGAAGAAAATCAGCATGAATAGGTACATCAGTTACAGGATCAAATTGTACATCTTTTGGTAGAACCCTGATCGTTTTACCTTCAACCGACAAATTTAATAGAGTTGCAAAAAAACCTGCTTTATGAAGCACGCGATTTAATTGGATAGGATCCATAGATATGAAAATAGGTTTTTCTTTGTTACCATAAATAACAGCAGGTACCGAACCCATACGACGTGTAGAACGGGCGCCCCCTTTGCCGACCCGATCCCTCATTTTAACGGCAATATTAGAATTAGACATAAATATATTCTCCTTTTATATTATATTTATAAAATTATTGACCTCCAGGGGTGTCAATAAAAAAATAATAGTTAATCAAATAAACTTGAGACTGATCTTTCTTCACTTATTCTCTTTATTGCTTCACCAATAAGTGGGGCAATAGTTAATTGTTGAATATTTGTAGCACCCTTAACAGCTTCTGTTGCAATTATACTGTCTGTAATAACCAAATTATCTATAGGGGATGACGTAATCCTTGCAACTGCACCACCTGATAAAACACCATGTGTAACATAGGCACTTACAAGTTTTGCACCTTTTTCTATCAACGCTACAGCAGCATTACACAAAGTACCGCCTGAATCAACAATATCATCAACTAAAATGCAAGATCTATTTTCAACTTCACCAATAATATGCATAACCTCTGATACACCCGCACGTTCTCTCCTTTTATCAATAATTGCTAAATCTGCATCAAGTCTTCTGGCTATACTACGGGCCCGAACAACCCCCCCAACATCAGGGGATATAATAACTAAACTATTGCCTCTCCCATATTTTTTTTCAATATCTTGTGTTAAAACAGGTGCTGCAAACAAATTATCAGTTGGAATATCAAAAAAACCTTGAATTTGTCCCGCATGTAAATCAACTGTTAAAACACGATCTGCACCAGCAACAGTAATAAGATTAGCAACTAATTTGGCAGATATTGGCGTTCTAGGACCAGATTTTCTATCTTGTCGTGCATAACCATAATAAGGAATGACTGCAGTAATTCGTCTAGCCGACCCACGGCGTAAAGCATCAAAAGTAACTAATAATTCCATTACATTATCATTTGCGGGAAAAGAAGTAGATTGAATAACAAAAACATCTTCACCACGTACATTTTCATGAATTTCAACAAACACTTCCATATCAGAGAATCGTCTAATACTTGCATCTGTTAAAGGAATATTTAAATAATTGCCAATTGCTTGAGCAAGAGGAATATTACTGTTTCCACTTAAAATTTTCATCATTTATCCTTATAATTAAAGATAAATTAGCGGCCCTAATCCTAAATGACAAGACTGATAAATTTTGTAATCAAAATAATTTTTATAACTTAGATTTATTAGTTATTTCTATACAAATGTACTAAATTTATTCTAGTTTTTATTTATGATTAGCGCAAAAAATAAGGCTGCATATTCAAGTTTTAAACAATATGGTTAATCATTATTTATTAATAATGATTGCAATTTTTTTAAGCCAATAGTTGGGTGCCAAATTAATATTTCATATTGGGCAATATTTGCTTTAATAAAAGGATCTTGATCACGAATATTATCAAGCAATTTGGTATTTTCATCAGGTACATGTAATAATAATGCCCCACCATAACGTGGAGAAAAAGGACCTGATGCAATTAAATAACCTTGGTGTTGTAACTGTTTTAAATAAGCACGATGATCTTCTACAACTTTTAAAACATCTTCTATTGAACTGCGATAACGAATAAGAGCAATAGCAAACATAATATATTCTTCTTAATTAATGAGGGCTATTAAAAATTATACCAATTAAATTATACGCTATATTCTTTATTCAGTTTTGATAACTCGTAAAATTGAACACCTCTTTCTAAAAGATACATACAGAAAGGTATAATAATACCAATACTTATCGCAATCCAACTTACTAAAGACATATGCCCAAGACTTTGATCAGGCTCTGACACCAAAATCTTTGCTGATAAAAAAGAACCAAAAGCCATAAAAATATGTTGGGTTGCAGATGCAACAGACATAAATCTGGCTCGTTCATGTGGAGGGCATACCTTTGTAAAGGTTGTTCCTTGAGCAACCATACGGGCAGACATAATTAACATAAAAAGAGGAAAAATTATGTAAATTGGAACAATATGCCCAATATTTATAAACATAAAATAAATTACGAAAGTAATAATTAGGGTTGAGATAAAAGTAATCATTGTAGCACCATATTTATCAACTAACGATCCAGTAAATCTCATACCCAGAAAACTTATAAGTCCACCTATCATATAAAGTAATCCAAGGTATTGTCTTGGAAAATGCCAATTAAATTGAACAAAAGTTGCAATATTAGGAATAATCATAAAGCCTTGGAGCATAGTAGATGCTGCAAGTATTAAAGCCAATATTACCGTTTTTCTTTTTAAGATAAACAAAAGTTGAGATATACCCCCACTTGCCTCTGATAAAGATTGCAAATGACTTTTCTGTTCTTTAAGTATTTTGATAATTAGCACCAAAACAATTAAACCCAATATTGCTACTCCGAAAAACGGCCAGCGCCAATTACCCCACTGTGCCAATTGCAATCCTAAGGGAACACCCAAAACTGATGCTAGAGAAAAAGATGCCATAACTAAACCAATAGCCTGTCCACGACGTTCTGACGCCACATTATCAGCAATACAAGCAATAGCAATCGCCGTAGCAGGTCCACCAAACATACCTGCCAAAAGACGTGTAGTAATAAGAAACCAAAAATTATATGAAAGACCTCCAAGGGCTGTTGCTATAACAAGACCCGACATAGAAAAAATTAAGGCTTTTTTTCGATCAAAGCGATCAAAAAATAATCCACCTATAAAGCCAGCCAAACTTGCTGCCAAGGTATAACTACCTCCAACGTACCCAATATATGAAGTTGGCATATCTAAATAGATTAAAAAATCAGGGCCTAAAGGCATGACCATCATAAAATCAAGTATATTGATAAACTGCACAGACCCAATAAGTAATACTAAACGACGTTCTAAAACTGTTAAACTACCCCACATAAATACCTCTATAATAAAATTTTATTGAAATGCCACTTCAGAGAAACTACGCAATTTGCGACTATGTAAACTTTCTATTCTTAATTCAGCTAATAATTCCATAGTTCTTATACCAATTTGAAGATGTTGAAAAACTTGTTTATAATAAAATGCATTAGCCATACCCGGTAATTTAATCTCACCATGTAATGGACGATCAGATACACAAAGTAATGTGCCGTAAGGTACACGGAATCGAAAACCATTTGCTGCCAATGTTGCACTTTCCATATCTAAAGCTATAGCCCGGCTTTGATTAAACCTTTGCAATAACTCACCTTGATCCCGTAATTCCCAATTTCGATTATCAATTGTTGCAACTGTTCCTGTACGCATAATCTTTTTCAATTCATAGCCATCAAAACCTGTAACTTCTCCAACGGCTTTTTGTAAAGCTATCTGTATTTCCGCCAACGCTGGCACTGGCACCCATAAAGGTAAATCCGCATCTAATACATGGTCGTCGCGTACATACGCATGAGCTAAAACATAATCACCTAATTGCTGGCTATTACGCAATCCCGCACAATGACCAAGCATAATCCAAGCATGAGGACGTAAAACAGCAATATGATCAGTAATTGTTTTAGCATTTGATGGTCCAATACCAATATTAACTAAGGTGATACCGTTATTATCTTTTCTTTTTAAATGATAAGACGGCATTTGGGGTAAATGCTTAAGCTCATGAATGGGAGATTGTTTTTTTGCTGTACTTTTATTTGTAAGGATCTGGTCACCTGGTTGTATAAATGCTGTATATTTTTTTTGATCACTTTTGATCAGTTTTTTAGCATAATCTATAAATTCATCTATATAAAATTGATAATTTGTAAAAAGAACAAAATTTTGAAAATGTTCACAAGACGTAGCAGTATAATGTTTTAAACGAAAAAGCGAATAATCAATTCTTGGGGCAGAAAAAAGAGCCAAAGGTTTAATATTATGATGATTAAGATAAATTGATCCGTTCACAATCGTATCATCCATGACTGATAAATCAGGCAAATCAAAATAATCACGCCAATAGATTAAAGTTGCAGGTGAAAGATCAGCTTCAACATGCATTCCGTCTGGAAAAGCAAAATGTATAGGTATAGGAATATCACTTACCCCAATTTCTAATGGCCCACGATGGTGATGAAGCAATTGATTAAATTGCTCAATTAGATAACGTTGAAATAATTTTGGTCGTGTTAATGTTGTTTGATAATCACCTGGTTGTTCAACAAACCCATAACTTGGGCGTGTATCAACGTTACGTAATGTTTCAACTTGAATACGCACATAAGGATAATAAGCACGGCAACGGTTTTTTAATTTCCCGTTTATAAATTTTTTAAAATTTTCTCTTAAAAATTCTGTACTGCTATCATAAATTTGTGATGCATATTGATAAGCAGCAGATGCATCTTTAAAAAAGGATGTTTTCATCTTAGAAGGATTAATCATCGTATTTTTTGTCCTATTTCTAATAATATATTTTTAATTTTTAAATTAAAGCAATAACAGAAATTTGCCGTCCATAATCTGGTTCTTTATTATGGGTAGCACGGCGATAACTGAAAAATTGGGAAGAAAGATCATATGTATCATATATTAATGGATCAATATTGACTATCCCTGCTTTTTTAAGCCGATAAACAATATAGGATGGTAGATCAAAAAATATCCTATCATCATTATAAAAATTTTTGAAAAATTGTTCTGCTTTCAAATCTTGTTCTAAAAAAGAAGATAAAAATTCTTGTCCAATCTCATAAGATTGAACGGCAATCGTTGGGCCCAAACATACCTTTATTCGTGATAAAGAAGCCCCCAATCTTTGCATTGAATCAAGAGTGTTTTCTATAATACCAGACAATGCCCCTTTCCAGCCAGCATGAGCAGCAGCAATAATTCTAACATCTTCATCCACAAATAATAAGGGTCCACAATCTGCAGTTAAAATACCTAGCATAATGCCAGTTTTATTTGTGACCATAGCATCTGCTTTTGGACGATCATCGTAATTCCAAGGAGTATTAACTTCAACAACGTTGGCACTATGAATTTGATAAACTGTTTGTAACGTATAACTAGAAAGATTTAATTCTTTTAAAACAATATTTCTATTTTGCTGAACATTAGCTGTATCATCCCCGGATCCAAAACCACAATTAAGTGATTGATATATACCCGTGCTTACCCCACCTTGTCTTGTAAAAAATCCATGCCGCATACAAGATATATTCTTAAATAAATTACTTTGAATAATTTTTGACATTTTTATTTTTTATCAAATCCTTCTAATAATAAGTAATCTCGCGATAATGCAAGTACTTTAAATAAAGAACCCATTTGTGATGGATCTGTTAAACGATAACATGCTATTTTAATTTGTTCTGCTTCTTTGAGAGAAGCTTTTTTTAAAATATTTTCTGCACGAATAGGTAAACCCAATTTATTTAACCACATTCCTTGGGTTGTTGGTCCATATATTTGAAGATTATGCTCTAAAGCTATTTTTGTAAAAGCCCCAAAATTAACATGAGCTGTTAAATCAACCTGACCCGGATTAAAAAGAAGATCAACATACTTATGTTGTGAAACTGCCTGGAGACTATTTCCATATCCTTTTATATATCCGTAATCTATAAATAATGCCGCACCATTATATTGATTTAGTAAATGTTTAATATATAATAAATATTCATACGAAGATGGACTAACTTCAACGCAAGAACCAATGGGAAAATTCTCATCTTCGTAAAAAATTTTTATAAGATTTGTATCTTTGCTTTCAACAAAGTCAAAATTTAATTTATCATCATCACATATAATGACTTGTTCCAACCAACCTTGTAATGTACGGTAAAATTGACGTATAGGTAAAGCATCAAAAAATTCATTGGCAATCAAAATAAATGGGCCATTTAATTTTATTTCTTTTAAATCTTTAATCCATTGAACAGACCAATTTTGTAAAAGATCTTCTTGAACATGCCGCATAGCCCTATTTGTATCAACAAGATGTATGTGTAAATGTTCTTGAAATTTTGGTACAATATTTGTCGCACGCATGAGATCTGACATTAATGTACCACGCCCAGGACCCAATTCAATTATATTAAAGGGCTGAGGTTCACCTAATTTTTGCCAACAATCTAAACACCATAACCCAATCAATTCGCCAAATATCTGACTAATTTCAGGAGCAGTTATAAAATCACCTCTTACCCCAAAATGATCACCATGACTGTAATATCCATAGTCAGAATGTAGTAAAGCTAAAGACATAAAATCGTGAATAGTAATAAATCCGTCAGCTTTAATTCTTTGCTTGATGATTTCAAGCAACATAATCAAGACATTGGTTGAGTACGTTTTCTTGCATAAATAATAAAAATTATACCTACTAAAATCATAGGTACCGAGAGAAGTTGGCCCATACTTGTATGATCAAATAAATAGCCAATTTGTGCATCGGGTTCGCGGAAATATTCTATAATAAATCTTGAAGTTCCATAAAAAATTAAAAATATTCCTGAAATTAAACCAGGACGAAACCGGGCTTTAGTTACATGAATTACAATAAATAAAAGTGTAAATAATGCAATCCCTTCTAGAAAAGCTTCATAAAGTTGACTAGGGTGACGAGGAAAAGGACCACCACGAGGAAAAACCATCGCCCAAGGAAGATCAATCGCTACCTTACCATAAAGTTCTCCATTAATAAAATTAGCAAGTCTTCCAAAAAAAAGCCCTATAGGTGTTGCACATGCCATAATATCAGATACCACAAAGAAAGATAATTTTTTATATCGTGCATATAAAATCATAGCAATAATTGTACCTAATAAACCACCATGAAATGACATTCCCCCTTCCCAAACTGCTATAATTTTTAAAGGATTATGAAAATAATAATCTGTATTATAAAAAAGCACATAGCCTAGACGCCCCCCTAAAATAATACCAAGTGTTGCCCACACAATAATATCTTCAAATTGCACCTTGGTTATTTTTGAACGAGGATGGCTGCAAAGATAAAGTCCATACCACCAACCTAAAATAATTCCCGCAACATAGGCTAAAGCATACCATCTAATAGCAAGAGGACCTAGTTGAACTACAACAGGATCAATGATAGGATAGGTTAGTGTAAAAAACATGATTTACAACTCATAAAAAGTTAGAATTAATATTAATTTGATTTGCCCCAAAAATATTTAAACTAACATAAAAATAGTATATAATTTCAATGGTTAGTTGCTGCTTAATATTATACTATTTATAAAAAAAGTAAATGTCTTATGAATATTGATAAAATTAATGGTTCTTGTTTATGCAAACAAATAGCTTTTACACTTATTCTTCCCGTACAATGGGTCGCCCATTGCCATTGTTCTATGTGTAGGAAAGCACAAGGTGCACCTTTTGTCACTTGGGTTGGTGTATTGAAAAAAAATTTTGTGCTTAATCTTTATAAAAGTTTAACAGACTATCATTCATCTCCTGACGCCCAAAGAAGTTTTTGTAGTATATGCGGATCTCCATTATTTTTTCAATCTAAACGCTGGCCAGAAGAAATTCATATAACACGAGCAAGCTTGCCAGATAATACTAATCTTCAACCTACCGCTCACTGCTTTTATAGTGATAAAGCTCCGTGGATTGACATTCACGATTCTCTGCCTAAAAAAGGCGGCATAAGCGGCATTGAACCTTTATAATTTTATATGCAAAATTATAATCATCAGAATAATCTTTGGTTAATTGGAGATATTGGTGGTACAGCAACACGTCTGGGTTTGGCAAATTTAGAAAAAAAAACTGTTAAACAGATTAAAGTTTTTAATAATCAAGAATATTTAAAACTAGATCAAATTATAAAAAACTACCTACAAAAAATAAATCAAAATCCCATTTACGCATGCTTAGCAGTTGCAGGCCCCATAAATAAAGAAATAATAAAACTTACTAACCATTCTTGGACTTTCACAATTGAGGAGTATAAAAGTTTATTTGGCTGGACAAGGCTTTTTGTTATTAATGATTTTCATGCTTTAGCTCTTTCTTTACCTGATTTAAAACAAGAGCAATATTTACCTATAGGCGATTTTGATAAAAATCGAACCCCATTACATGGTAATTTAGCTGTGATTGGACCGGGTACAGGATTAGGTATCGCAGGTCTCATACCATATAAAAACCATTGGATAGCAATAGCTGGGGAAGGTGGCCATATTGCTTTTGCACCTTATAATAATAAAGAAATTGCATTGCTGAATATATTAAGAGAACATCATGGTTCATATATAAGTTATGAAAAATTATTAAGTGGTTATGGGTTAGAATCTCTCTATCTAGCTTTATCAAAATTACATCATTATTCAAATCCTTCGTCTCTTACTGCCCAAGAAATAACACATAATGGTCTTAATCAAACATGTAAAATTTGTCATGAAACCATATATTTATTTTGTGCTATTTTAGGTAGTATAGCAGGAGATGTAGCTTTAATGTTTAATGCTTCACAAGGTGTTTATATTGGAGGTGGTATTATTGAAAAACTTTTACCTATTCTAGACAAAAGTGATTTTCGTCAAAGATTTAATGATAAAGGTATTCATAGTAATCTTATGAAAAATATCCCTACCTATGTTATTACAGCATCTTACCCGGCACTTTTTGGATCTTTACGTTATATTCAAGATAATATTAGCTAATTTTTAGATAAATTTTTATAATAGAATTCAATTAAACCTTGGGTTGATGAATCGTAATCTTTGGGTATTTTTTGTTGCTGTAAGTTTTCAAGAATCTTACCAGCTAGTTTTTTGCCTAATTCAACACCCCATTGATCAAATGAATAAATATTCCAAATTATACCCTGGCTAAAAATTTTTTGTTCATACAAAGCAATAAGCATCCCTAAATTATAAGGGGTCAGAGCTGAGCAAAGAATAGTATTTGTTGGTCTATTTCCATAAAATATTTTATGGGGTAATATCATTTCCTTTTCACGATTAGATAATATTGTTTCCTCTAATTCCAATTTTACTTCATTTTCAGTTTTACCTATCATCATAGCACGAGTTTGGGCAAAAAAATGTGATAGTAAAATTTCTTGATGGCCATATTCAGAAAAATTACCTTGTGCAAATCCAATAAAATCTGCCGGTATGATTTGTGTACCTTGATGAAGGAGTTGATAAAAAGCATGCTGTCCATTTGTACCAGGTTCCCCCCATATAACTGGGGCTGTATTATAAGAAATATAATTTCCTTGTTGATCAACTGACTTACCATTGCTTTCCATATCTGCTTGCTGTAAATAAGCAGGTAAATAACGTAAGTTATTATGATAAGGAAGGATAGCCTGGCTTTTATAATCGAAGAAATTTATATACCAAATACCTAATAAAGCTAAAAGAACAGGAGCATTCTTAGTAAAAGGGGCAGATTGAAAATGTTGGTCCATTGCGTAGGCACCTGCCAAAAAATCCATAAATGATTTTTTTCCAATTGCACACATAATTATTAATCCAACTGCAGACCAAAGAGAATAACGCCCACCAACCCATTCCCAAAATTGAAAAATATTTTCATCACTTATACCAAACTTTACAGCCGCATTTACATCACATGTTACAGCAATAAAATGTTTGGAAACCAATTTATGATCACCTAAATATTTATATAGCCATGCCCATGCAGTTTTTGCATTTAGTAAAGTTTCTTGGGTTGTAAATGTTTTTGAAACAACAATAAAAATTGTGTTTTCTGGATTTATTTTTTCTAAAACTCTTCCTAAATCATGCACATCAACATTTGATACAAAATGAAAATCTAATATAGGATCAACATAAGCTGCTAACGCTTCAACAACCATTTTGGGACCTAGATCTGACCCCCCGATACCTATATTAACTATATGTTTAATTTTCTTTTGAGTTGAACCTAACCAGATACCATTACGTATTTGTTCAGAAAAATTTATCATTTTATTACGAGTTTGGTTAATAAGTGGAATGATATCTTGTCCCTCTACAACCAATTTTGAATTTTCTGGCATTCTTAATGCATGATGTAAAACTGCTCTATTTTCTGTAGCGTTAATTCGTTTTCCTTGAAACATATCTTGTATAGCTTTATCAAGTCCTGCTTGTGTGGCTAATTTAACAAGCAAAGATAAGGTTTCTTGATTCAAAATATTTTTAGAGAAATCAATTAAAATATTATCGATCGTTAAAGAATATTGTTTAAAACGATCTTTTTCTTTATCAAAAAGATCACGCATATGAATAGCACTTAAAAATGCATGCTGCTCTTTAAGCAGTGTCCATATTGGATCAGAATAAACAGGTTTTTCCATTTTATGTTATAATTGTTGGTTGACGAAGACCCGTATATTCGGTCAATTTTAAAATTTCTTTTGATATATAATCCAGTTCATGTAAAATATACGCAGATTGTATAGAATAATCTCGATAATTTTTTATGTATTGTTCCAGATAAATCCTAAGCGTTGCTCCTTCCGTTCCTGTACCAGATAAACGCATAACAATTCGTCCACCCTGATCAAGAATTAATCTAAATCCTTGATGATAAACTATAAATCCATCAATTGGATCTTGGTAAGAAAAATTATCAATTTTAATAATTGTTCGACTATGTATAGTTTTATTAATAAATTTATGCATATTTTCAGCAAAACCATTCATCATTTTATCTGCTATATTTTTATCTAAATTTTCATAATCATAACGTGCATAAAAATGTCTACCAAATTTATGCCAATGATCAGATACAATTTTATTAACTGGTTCCCTTTTTATAGCGATAAGATTAAGCCAAAATAATATTGCCCATAATCCATCTTTTTCTCGTATATGATTAGAACCAGATCCTGCACTTTCTTCACCACATAATGTAATTAACCCAGCATCAAGTAAATTACCAAAATACTTCCAACCTGTTGGTGTTTCATAACAAGGTATATTTAAAAAATGTGCTACCTGGTCCAAAGCTTGGCTTGTTGGCATTGATCTAGCCACCCCTTTAAGACCATTTTGATAAGCCGGTATCAAATGAGCATGAGCTGCCAAAATAGCTATACTATCACTAGGAATAATAATTTGTGATGGTGCAATAACCATATTACGGTCACCATCCCCATCTGACGCTGCTGCAAAATCTGGATGTTGATCTTGCATCATAAGATCAACTAAGTGCCGTGCGTAAATAGGATTTGGATCAGGATGTATCCCACCAAAATCCTTCTGGGGAATAAAATTTTTAACTGTACCTGAAGACGCCCCTATTCTTTTTTCAAAAATATCTAAAGCATATGGGCCAGTCGCAGCATGCATAGCATCAAAAACAAAATTAAATTTTTTAATAATAAATAAGTCTTGAATAGCTTGAAAATCAAATATCTTTTCCATCAACAAAGCATACTCATATACAGAATCTACAATTTCAATTTCTGTTTCTTCATATGTATGTTTATTAAGGAAACTTAAATCCAAAGAAAAGTCATCAGAAATTCTATATGTTGTGATTTCTTGTGTTCTTTGGTAAATTTTTTCTACTATATTTTCTGGGGCAGGACTTCCATTAGATGTATTGTATTTAATACCAAAATCACCTTTTATACCACCTGGATTATGACTAGCCGATAAAATAACACCACCATCTGCATAATAATGTCTTATTAAATGACTTACAGCAGGCGTAGATAATAAACCATTTTGGCCAATCCATACTTTTTTAAATTTATTTGCACAAACAATTCTTAAAATAATTTTAATTGCTTCATCATTAAAATAGCGTCCATCACCCCCAATAATCCAGGTTTTACCTTTTCCTCCACCTATAATATCAATAATTGATTGAATAAAATTTTCTAAATAATGAGATTGCTGGAACACACTAACCTTTTTACGCAAACCAGATGTCCCTGGTCTTTGATCCATAAAAGGTTGTGTATTAATGTGTTTTATTATCACTTCAAACTCTAAAAATTAATTAAAATTGCTCATTTGTTGCAAAAAAGTAACAATTGGGGTTCTGAAAATATAACAAACCTTTAAGCATCATAACAAACTTCTAATATCCTTGTATAGTTTCGCTGCATTGCAATGTTAACCCATATTAAATGATCCGTTAATTAAAATTAAATATGTTTAAAAATCTTATTCGACTATTTAGTGCCTATACTAGTATTTTCAAAATATTTTTTGCAGCAGGCTTTCTACAACCTATTACAGTTTTAATATGTCTTGTTTTGGCGGGACTATTCGAAAGTATTGGATTAATGAGCTTGCTCCCTTCTATTGTTATTGCCAGTGGCCAAACGAGCAGTGATCCATCATCAATAGAAAAAATGACCACACAAATCTTTATGTGGTTAGGTATACCTTTAGAAATTGAAATTTTATTAGGTATATTCGTTTTAGGGATAGTGCTTAAATCTATTCTAACAATGATTACCCTTAATTATGTGGGATATACAGTTGCCTCAGTCGCAACCAATTTGCGCCTTTCTCTTATTGATTGTCTTTTAAACGCAAAATGGTCTTATTACTCTAGACAACCTATTGGTAGGTTTGCCAACGCCATAGGTGGGGAAGCTGGTCGTGCTTCTGAAGCTTATAGCTCAGCAGCCTCTGTGATGAATATGCTTATTCAAACAATTATATATGCTTTACTTGCTTTAGCTGTCTCATGGAAGTTAGCCCTCACTTCATTATTAATTGGTGGGATAATTTCTTTATCCTTGGTGAAGTTAACCCAACTTACAAGAGAAGCTGGACGTAAACAAACCAAAAAAACTCGCAGTTTAGTTACAAAACTTACAGATTTTCTAGTTGGCATTAAAGCTATTAAAGCTATGGCCAAACATATACGTTTAGGACAACTTTTTTCAGCTGATACTTATTCCCTTAATAAATCGCTGCGTCATCAAGTTTTGTATAAATATGCAACCAAAAATATTCAAGAACCGCTTACAGCTCTTTTCTTGGCCTTATTTTTTTATGGTGCAGCAAAATTATGGCAAATACCTTTAACTGAACTAATTGTTATGGGAATTATAATGTCCAAAACAATTAACACATTTGGTAAAATTCAACAGTCACTACAATTAGCATCTGCCTCAGAAAGTGCTTATTGGTCTATGCAGAAAGTTATTAAAGAAGCCAAATCACAGATAGAGATTAATAGTGGAAAATATCTACCTAAACTTGAAGAGAGTTTAAAATTTAACAATGTATCCTTTTCTTACGGACCTAAAAAAGTATTACATGAAATTTCCCTTATGATTCCAGCTGGAAAAATTACCGCCATTACAGGGGTATCAGGGGCAGGAAAAACAACGATTGCAGATTTACTTTTAGGGTTTCATTTACCAGAATCTGGACAAGTTTTAATTGATGACACCCCTTTAGATTTAATTAATTTACATGCCTGGCGTTCTATGATTGGTTATGTACCTCAAGAAGTAATTTTATTCCATGATAGCATCATCAATAATATAACCTTAGGAGAATCAAAATTCACACGTCATGAAGTAGAAGAAGCAATTAAAGCTGCCGGCGTTTGGGATTACGTTTATAATTCACCCGAAGGCCTAGATACTATCGTTGGAGAGAGAGGCACCCTAATGTCTGGGGGACAAAGACAAAGAATTGCCATTGCCAGAGCTTTGGTTCACAAACCTAAACTTCTTATTCTGGATGAAGCAACCAGTGCTTTAGATCCAGAAACAGAAGCATCAATTTGCAAAAATATTCGTGCGTTATCAGGTGATTTCACCATCTTGGCTATTACGCATCAACCGGCGTGGGTCCAAACTTCTGACGTCGTCTATCACGTTGCCCAGCAACAAGTTACAGAAATTAAAAGAAAATAAAGTTTTAATTATTTAATTTTATCAATAAATTAACTTTTCCAATATCTTATATAAGGTCAATAAAATGAATTCACAAAATGGACACATTTTATTACTAGCTGGTACGGAGCAAGCGCGTTTAATTGCCAATTTTATATTCAATGACCTAAACTATAAAAATTGTACTATTTCTTTTGCAGGTGCTACTCAATTTACAAGATCTTTAAGTCTGGATCCTGTATTTTATTCACAAAATAATATTAATATTGGTGGGTTTGGTGGTATCCAGGGATTAGAGAATTTTTTAAAATCTTATAAAACAAAATTAATTATTGATGCAACCCATCCTTTTGCGCAGCAAATTAAAAATCATGCCACAGAAGCTTCAAAAAAACTTAAGATTCAACTTGTACGTTTTGAAAGAGAAGCTTGGACAAAACAAAAAGATGACCAATGGTTAGAATGCCATTCGATTGAAGAAGCTATTAATCTTGTAAGAAATCAACCCGAAACACATATATTTTTGACAATTGGTAAACGATTTATTTCTGATTTTAATACTATTTCTAATAAATCTTTTTTGGTCAGAACTATAGATCCATATTGTCAATTCATAAAATTTAAAAACTGTACTTTTATCACCGGTTTTCCACCCTTTGCATTAATTGCTGAAAAAGAATTGATGTCTCAATACAAAATTGAAACTTTAGTAACTAAAAATAGTGGCGGACAAGCTAGCTATAATAAAATTATAGCTGCAAGAGAATTAGGAATTAAAGTTATTATGATTAGCCAACCTAAAGTGATACCAAATAATACATGTTTCTTATCAGTCCTCGAAATTATTTCTTGGCTTAAAAAAAATTTCTTTAAGATATAGATTTTTTAGCTGGTCTTAAGAGATGTTGATGGGTTGGATCATAAAGTTTGCTATCAGTAAATTGTTGGTCATCTGATAAAACCCATCCTACAAGAATAAGAGCTGTACGGGTTAATTTATGTGGTTTTAATTTTTCAAGAATCGTTTCTAAAGTAGCTTGAACAATTAATTGATCAGGCCAACTTACCCTATAACAAATAACAATTGGACATGTTTCACCATACAGCGGCTTTAATGTTTTAATAATCGATTTAATATTTTTAATCGATAAATAAATTGCCAATGTTGCGCAAGATTGAGCAAGTTTTTTTAAATCTTCCTTTTCAGGCATAGACGAAGCTACGCCATTTGTACGGGTTAGAATAATAGTCTGACTAATAGAAGGTAAAGTCAGTTCTTTTTTTAAAACTGCCGCCGCCGCTGTAAAAGATGAAACACCAGGTATAATTTCATAATCAATTTTTAAATTATCTAAACAACGCATCTGTTCAGCTATAGCCCCATAAATCGATGGATCACCTGAATGCAAGCGTGCAACATCTTGATCTGTTTTTTTTGCTTCTCCAATATGTTGAATAATTTCCTCTAGTGTTAAAGATGCCGTATCAATAATTTTGGCATTATCTAAAGCATATGATAAAACTTCAACTGGAACTAGTGATCCTGCATATAAAATAACAGGACATTTCTCAATCAAATTTTTGGCACGTAAAGTTATTAGATCTGCCGCACCTGGGCCCGCACCAATAAAATATACTTTCATAATTTATATCCTCTTGGTGTATAAATCCAAAAATTGCCATCTTTCTTTTCAAATTTACGCGTCTGGCTATTGCCAATTATAACTAAAGAAAACATATCTATATCTTGAAAATTAATTTCTTGTAGATTTGTGTACATAAGCTTTTCTTCAGCTCTACCAACAGACTGACCTATAATTACAGGGGTTAAGGGGTCACGAAATCGATTTATGATACGACACGCTTCTTGAAGTTGCCAATCACGTTGACGTGATGTTGGATTATAAAATGCAATCACAAAATCTGCTTGTGCAGCAGCTGTAATCCTTTTTTCAATTATCCCCCATGGGGTTAAAAGATCAGAAAGAGATACAGCACAGAAATCATGACCTAATGGTGCGCCAAAACGTGCAGAAACTGCATGCATGGCAGATATACCAGGAATTATTTGAACATAGATCCTTGACCATTCAGTTGATTGTGATTTATCTAAACATTCAAAAACAAGACTTGCCATTGCATAAATACCAGGATCACCCGAACAAACTAAAGCAACTTTGCTTCCCTGGCTTGCTAAATCTAATGCTTTTTCAACACGCTCTTGCTCTTGACCTAATGCAAAAAGATGTATCTTTTGATTATGAATTATATTTTCAATAAGCTTAATATATCCTTCATATCCAACAATATGTTCAGTTTGTAAAAGTATTTTTTCTGCTTCATTTGTTCGCATACCAAAAGATCCGGGTCCCAACCCCACAACAGATAATGTACCTCTTGCCTGACCAATTTTATCAGCAGCAATAATTTTGTTACTTCTTGCAATTGCACAAGTAGCACGATTTGATTTTTGTTTTTCAACAATTAACTGCCCATCTTCTCCAACTGCTGCTAAAGCAGCTGATTCAGCCACCCCCCAAACACCTATACTATCAAAGACCGTTTGAGATGGATTTATCAATCTATCTTTTTGTTTATTAAGTTCATCTTTATTAAAAAATCTTAAAGGTATAGAAAATTTTTTTGCAAGTTCATGAAAAGCAGGCTCAATCATTTTAATACCTATTGAACATAAACACGCAACAGAACATATAGATAAATTAGCTTTCGATAAGGTTGATAAAACTAATTCTTCTAATTCTGTAAAATCGGTAAAGCGTTCACATCCAATACCTATAGCTAAAGTGGCTGGATGTATAGATAAAGTTTTATAATCATGTATTATTTTTTCTGTTAAACAAATTTTAATATTGGCATCCTTATCTATAGTTAATTTTTCAGACAACCAAGAATGATCCACCTTTGTATCTATATTAAGATTAACTGATTGTTGCTCCAACAATAAAGCTGTTGCTTCTTTCATAGTTTGTTGATTATCAAATTTCCAACCCCAAGGTAAATCATCCAATGAAAATCCTAGTAATTGATCGCTTGCTGTTGTTATGCATGGATGTGCATTAATTATTCTACTGATATCCTGTGTAAGCTTGTTAGCACCTTTATGTCCACCCAATAAAGGTATAACTATTGTCCCATGATGATCAATTGCCAAGACCGGAGGTTCTTTCTCTTTATTATGTAAAACATTTGCTAAACTACGTATTAAAATACCGGCGGCACAAATACCAACTATTGGCTGTCTTTGTTTAAAAATATGACATAAATGCGAATTGACATCATCAAAAACTATATCTTTCTTATCATCATAATTTTTAACTGATTTATACACATGAATAATGGTATCTTTCAATGAATTTTGAATTCGTTTTGCTAAATCATAAGATGAAGAAGTAAAAACAATAAGCGCAATCATAATTAATTTTCAATAAATATATTGTCTAAATTTGGAATTAAAATTAAAGAAAAATAAGGTATATTTTCTTTATCAACCTGATTTAAAGGTAAAATGCTCATATTAGGTGAAGTCGCATATTCTACATACATGGCTTTTTGATCCAGATCCATATCTCTTAAAATATTGAACAATTTGGGAAAATGCCGACCAATTTTAATAAATACAACGGATTCAGCCGTTTTTATTTTTTCTCTAAGTATCACATCCGGTAAAATTGCAGGCAAAACCAAAAAACTATTTGTACCAAATACCATAGGGATTTTTGCTGCACTGGATGACGATAATACAGATGATATACCAGGAACAATTTCAATATTAATATAATCTTTTAGAATCATATATAAATAAATAAATGATCCATAAAAAAATGGATCACCTTCACATATAATAGCTATTGAATGTTTTTTATTTATATAATCTACTATTTGTGCCGAAAAATCTGTATAAATTTTTTTTCTTTCAGTTTCTTGTTGGTGAAGTGGTAAATCAAAAAAAATCTTTTTTTGTTTATCTGATATAAAAGATTGGACTATATTATAAGCCATAGTTTGATTTGAATTTGTTTGTGGAAAAATTAATATATCTACTTTTTGAATAATTTTTAAAGCTTTAATAGTTAATAATTCTGGATCACCTGGCCCAACCCCAATTCCCCAAACCTGTGTCATGTTTTTATAACCGTTAATTGTGTAACGGGCATTGATTTACGCCATACTGTTAATTCTCCTAGTAAGTCAGGTTGTTCAATTGATATTTTACTTAATTTACCACCTAAATTTTTATATATTTTTAAAATTTCTTGTTCACTTTCTATGGTTACTGTATTAATTACTAAGCGTCCTGATTTTTTTAAAGCTTGCCAACATATATCGATCATATTTTTTTCTAATAAACCACCGCCAATAAATATGGCATCTGGTTTTTCTAAATTATTTAAAATTTCAGGTGCTGTTCCAGATAAAATATCTATATTAGATAATCCAAAGCTATCGGAATTTTCTTTTATAAATTGACATCTTTTTTCATTTTTTTCTATTGCATAAGATTTCATTGTTGAATGATAACGCGCCCACTCAATTGAAATCGAACCGCACCCTGCCCCAATATCCCATAAAGTTTGATTGGGCATTGGCATTAAGGCCGACAAAGTTAAAGTTCTAATTTTATATTTTGTTAACTGCCCATCGTGATGAAAAACATCATCAGGTAATCCAATCGTCAAGGGCATTAAAGAATTTACCTCACCTTCACTACATTCAATAGCAATGGTGTTAAAATCTGAACAATCTAAAAAATTATTATTTTTTGCTAAACCTTCTATATATTTTTCAGATAAACTATTCATATCTGAAAAAACTATCATTTTGCTTGATCCATAACCGCGCTCAGTTAACAAATTTGCTATTTTTGAAGGGGTAGTTTGATCATGACTTAAAAGTATTAGACGTTGATGAGGAGCAAGAAAATTAACTAATTGATTAATAGGCCTACCATGCATTGTTATACAAACTGTTGTTGAAATAGACCAACCCAACCTTGCACACACAAGCGAGAAAGCCGATATACCTGGTATAATAGACATTTCATGGGGCAAAAATCTTTTGCTTAAACTTACCCCTACACCAAACCACATAGGATCGCCTGTTGCTAACACAACAACCTTTTTTCCCCTTACCTTTTCTAGAGCATCTAAAGTTCTTTTAAGCGGCCTGCGCCAAATCCAACGTTCTGTTTTTAATTCCGGAAAATAATCATGATATTTTTGAGCAGCCACTACTATTTCTGCATGGTGAAGAGCATGCTGGGCATCCGCTGATAAAGTACCTATCCCTTTTTGATTTAATCCAATAATTGTAAGCCATGGATTCATTATGTACAAAACTCAATTAATAAAGAATTTAAAACCGCACTTGCCATCGCACTTCCCCCCAACCTTCCTTTTAAAGTAATAAAAGGTATATCCGCATTCATATCAATAAGTGCTTGCTTGGATTCGATTGCCCCTACGAAACCAACGGGAAAAGCACATATTAAGCCAGGCTTAATCAAACCTTGATATATCTTTTCTAGTAAACGAAATAATGCTGTAGGAGCATTACCAATTACAATAATAGAATTTTGTAAATCTTTACCATCATTCCAAAAATCAACGGCAGCAGCAGCTTTGGTCGTATGATTATTTTTTGAATGTTCTAGTATTTTATCCTCATTAATAAAACACTTAATTTCACAAAATTCTGGAACATTTTTCTTTATAATACCTTGTGTAACCATATATGTATCACAAAAAATATTACATGGTTTTTGTAATATGGATTTTGCTTTTTCAATAAAACCATCTGTTAAAACAAGATTATGTACAATTTCTGTTATACCACAGGCATGGATTAAACGTATGACAAGAGGTTGTACATCCGAAGAAAATTTATCAAGACAAGCTTCTTTTGTGATGATGTCAAAACTTTTTTTATAAATTTCTTCTGGATTTTTAATATAATCAAAAATCATTTTAATTATTTTTTGGGACCATGGGTATGATGAACATGAAAGTGTTCATGATTGTGGTGGTGGTCGTGGTTATGATGATGATCATGACCTATACCTTCTACATGATGATGATGGCCCACTTGCGGGGTACCTACCTCATGTTCAAAACCAATTACCTGTTCCCGGTATTTACATAAGGAACAATTCATTAAATTGTGACCTTCGATTATTTCTTGGATACGATCTATAAAAGTTTCTAATACCAATGGATGATTATTAAGATAGGGTGCTTTAACAAAATCAATTTCTGGATAATGGTGACTAATCTCATCAACAGCTTGATAAATTCTTTTAACTAAAACACCTGTAAATAAAAAATATGGGAAAACAATAATCCGTTGATAACCAAGAGATACAATGCGTTTTAAAGCATCCCCAATAAGAGGATAGGTAACCCCACTATATGCTGTTTCTGCCCATCCAAACTGCATACCTTCCCATAACATACGGGTAATTTTGCTAACATTAGAATTCGCATCAGGGTCCGATGTGCCACGGCCAACAACTAATAACAAAGTATTTTGACGATCAATTTTTTTTGTTGAACAATTTTCTGCCTCTGTAATTCTTTCGGACGATACTTTTAATAATTTTAAGGTAACTGCAAGTTCACGCGCATAATCAATTGTAAGATTAGAATTTAAATGTTTATAGTTATTTAAAACAGAAGGTATATCATTTTTTGCATGCCCTGCTGCAAATAACATGGCAGGAATAGCCAAAATTCTTTTGACCCCCTTTTCTTTTAAAACATCCAAACCTTCTTTAATAATAGGTTTTGCAAATTCTAAAAAACCGCTCGCCACATGATAGGATGTAAGTTTAGGTTTAAGATCTGAAACAAGTTGGTTAAATTCATGAATTGCTTCAATATCTCTGCTACCGTGACCACAAATCATTATACCAAGCTTTGTCATATTTAATCTCTTCTAGTCATAAAAATCTAATCCATGTAATATAAAATTATGTTAGATTATTTTACCTATAATCCTTTTATTATCATTGGCTTTGCTATTATTTTTGATAGTATAATTGGTGATCCTTCTTATCTCTATAAAAAAATAAAGCATCCTGTTGCCTTATTTGGATCTATCATCAACATTTTTGACCGTTTTGCCAATAAAAAAAAATATTCCAATAAACATCGAAAAATAAATGGCTGTTTTACAATAATTTTTCTTATATGTTTTATATATGGCTTTACATACTTAATAGAAAATTTAATTTCTATCCTACCTTTTGGATGGGTTTTAATTAGTTTGCTTATAAGCATATTTATTGCCCAAAAAAGTCTTTACCAACATGTGACACTCATTAAAAATTATTTAATCAATAATGATATCATTAATGCGCAAAAGGCTTTATCACATATAGTTGGTAGAGATACACAAAAACTCTCCTCTCCCGACATTATAAGAGCAACCTTAGAATCTTTAGCCGAAAGTTTTTGTGATGGTGTTATAGCTCCTATATTTTGGGGATTAGTTTTGGGATTACCTGGTGTAATAACCTATAAATTAATCAATACAGCGGATAGTATGATTGGTCATTTATCTGATGAGTATAAATATTTTGGTTGGGCTTCGGCAAAAATAGATGATTGTGTTAATTGGCTACCTGCACGGATAGCGGGAATATTTTTATCATTAGCTTCTTTAATATTTTCTTGGCAAGCTTGTAAAAAAGCTTTTTCAATTATGATAACACAAGCAAAAAATCATCTTTCACCTAATGCAGGATGGACAGAATCTGCTATGGCAGGGGGATTAGATATTGCTCTTGGAGGTCCACGTTTTTATAATGGAAAAATTACAGAACTGTCATGGTTCAATTTCAATGGTGATAAAAATCCAATTGTAGATACCTTAAAAAAAGGCATAAATATTTATCTAATAGGATGTTTTATTAATTTTTTATTTATTTTTATAGTATGTTTAATATATTTGCTAAATTAACGAGCTATCTTTAAAATTGCACTAATATCCAAAACCTCCTCTAGGATAATGGTCCAATCATCTAAAATATTATTTATATTTTCTTGATATTTTAATGTTCCTTGAAAATCACTTTTAATTCTTTTAAGAAATGATTGCCGAAAATTATCTTGGGCAAATAATCCATGCCAATAACATCCAAAAATTTTTTTATCTTTTGATGAAAATCCAATTTCCTGTCCATCCATTAAAGTAATCATTGACGGTAAAGATTCTAAACTTTTTGTCTCTCCATTATGAATTTCATATCCAGAAATTTCTTCCATACTTCCAACAATAAACCCATTATTTCTTTTAAGAATTTTATTTTCTTTAAATATGGTTTCTAAAGGTAATAACCCAATCCCTTCAAAGCTACCTTGGACACCTTCTATACCGTTAGGATCATGTAAGATTGACCCTAACATTTGATACCCCCCACATATTCCTAATATATTGCCACCTTGACGTTGATAGGCCTTTAAATCAATATCCCATCCCTGTTCAATAATAAATTGTAAATCTAAAATCGTTGCCTTTGAACCTGGTATGATAATCATATCAACATCCATAGGTAATGGAGATTTAGGTTGAACAAAAAAAAGATCAACTTCTGCTTCCATACGCAAAGGATCAAGATCATCAAAATTAGAAATTTTTGGTAAAGGTAAAACAGCAATTTTAATTTTTTGATCTTTTTTTTCTGAATTATAATAAAGGTTTTTTAATGATAAACTATCTTCGGCAGGTAAGTTCTTTAATTTTGGGAAATAAGGAATAATTCCAAGACATGGTAATTTTGTATAATTTTTTATAATTTGTATACCGTTTTCAAATAATTTTTGATCTCCACAAAATTTATTAATAATATATCCCTTAATTCTTTTCTTTTCTTGTTCTGCTAAAATGGTATAAGTCCCAACCACATTTGCTATGGCCCCACCTCTTTCAATATCAACAATTAAAATAACCGGTAAATCTGCAGCTTCAGCAAATCCCATATTTGCAATATCACCTTCTCTTAAATTTACTTCGGCTGGGCTACCTGCACCTTCGACAAGCATTAGGTCCGATCCATTTTTTAATTTATCAAAACTTTCTAAAACAAAAGGCATTAAAGTAGATTTCATTAATTGATATTGGCTGGCCTTTATTATATTCCATAATTTTCCTTGAAGAATTATCTGAGAATAGGAATTTCCTTGAGGTTTCAAAAGTACTGGGTTCATATGAATACTAGGATCAATATTACATGCCCAAGCTTGTAAAGCCTGGGCGCGCCCAATTTCGCCCCCATCTATAGTTACAGCTGCATTATTAGACATATTTTGTGGTTTAAAAGGTCTGACTTTTAAACCACGTTTGGTAAATAAACGGCAAAGACCCGCAGTAATAAGCGATTTGCCCACATCCGATCCTGTACCTTGGATCATCAAAGCCGACATAAGCTAAAACTCTATTCCGGGTTGAGCTTTTACATTATTACGGAAATGATGTTTAATCATTGTCATGTCTGTAACTAAATCAGCTTTTTCGATCAATTCATCTTTTGCATTACGACCAGTTAACACAATATGTAAATCCGTCCTTTTTTTGTTTAAAACGTCTAATACTTGTTTAATATCAAGATAATCATAACGCAGCGCAATATTAATCTCATCCAAAATAATTAATTTAAACGATTGATCTTCAATCATGTCTTTAGCTACATTCCATGCTACTTTTGCCATTTCAATATCACGAGCACGATCTTGGGTATTCCAGGTAAATCCTTCACCCATCGTACGAATAATTACTTGATCAGGGAATTTCTCTAAAAAGTATTTCTCACCTGTTTCCCAAGCACCTTTAATAAATTGAACAATACCAACTTTAAATCCATGACCCAGCGCACGCATAACTAACCCAAAAGCAGCTGTTGATTTACCTTTTCCTTTGCCCGTGTGAACAATAATTAAACCTTTTTCCAAAGTTTTTGTTTCCATTATTTTTTGCCTCGCTTCTTGACGCTTGGCAGATTTTTGATCTGCAGCCTTATTGAAATCAATTATATCGTTCATCAATTTTTCCTTTAACTAATGATTGTAAATGTTCATAAGTCGAATTTGATTTGGCGTGCCATAATCCCCGGACTTGTGCTTCAATAAGCCGTTCTGCAATTTCTTGAGCTGCATTAATATTTTTTTCAATTAAAAAATCTAAAACCTCTTGTTGACATATATATGCATCATAAACTAAATCAAAATGATAATGATTTACACAATTTGTTGTTGCCGCAAAAGCAAATAAATAGTCAACAGTTGCCGCAATTTCTGCGGCACCTTTATATCCATGTTGCATAACAGATTTAATCCATTTAGGGTTAACGACACGTGCACGTACTACTTTTGATATTTCATCTTGTAAATTTCTAATTTGTAAATTTTCTGGTTGGGAATGGTCATTATGCCAAATAGGGATATCTTTTCCCTTCAGATGATATACAGCAGACGCAAGCCCACCTTCAAATTGATAATAATCATCACTATCAAGAATATCATGTTCACGATTATCTTGATTATGTAAAATAGCATCCAAATGTGAAATACGCTTTTCAAAAATCTGATGTTCGGCTGTACCTTGAGTTTTTATTCCGTAAGCATAGCCACCCCAAGCTACATAGGCTTTAGCTAAATCACTTCTATCCCGCCAACCTCTTTCATCGATAAGAGCTTGCAATCCAGCCCCATAAGCCCCAGGTTTTGATCCAAAAATTCTGTAAGTTGATTTTCTAATCGCAATATCTTCTGAATATCCATTTTTAATTAATTCCATTTTATGTTGATGAACCATTGCTTTTAACGGATTATCATTGTCTGGTTCTTCTAAAGACGCTACTGCTTGAATGGCTTGATCTAATAATTCTACCTGGGCTGGAAAAGCATCCCGGAAAAAACCAGAAATACGAATGGTTATATCTACGCGTGGGCGATCCAAAACCGTCAAAGGTAAAATTTCAAAACCATCTACCCTACCTGATCCTTCTTCCCAATTAGGCTTCACACCTAATAAAGCAAGAATTTGCGCAATATCTTCGCCACCTGTACGCATATTGGATGTACCCCATATACTAAGGGCAAGATTTTTAGGCCAACTGCCATGAATTTGACGATGTTTTTCCAATATTAAATTAGCCGATTCCCACCCTAATGCCCATGCTGTTGGGGTTGGAACACTTCTTGTATCAACTGAATAAAAATTACGCCCCGTTGGTAATACATCAAGTCTTCCTCGTGTAGGTGCGCCAGAAGGTCCAGGTTCAACAAAATATCCATTTAACCCTTTTATCAAATTTCCTATTTCTAGCTTTATACTTTGCTGAATTTTGGGTAATAATTGATGGTCAATATAAGCTAAAACCTTTTTAGTCATATCCCAATCTGGAAGCATCTCGTGTTTTTTAGTTATTATTTTTTTTGCTAAAATTTCAAGTCTTTCTAATGTATCACCATGGGTACGCCAAGAGGCTTCAGTAAGATTTTGAAGCACATTGTTTTTTTCTTCTTGCCATGGTTTTTTAAAATCAACTTTTAAAGGGTCAAATACTGTTGGAAGAATTTTTAAATCGCAAGCTAAAGCCCGTAAAATTGATTGATCTTGATCAATACCTTTTTGCCTTGGCAATTTTACTAGCGCAAAAATAAAATCAACTAGTTTATCTGAAGACGGATATGTACCTAAAATATGCAACCCATTTCGTATTTGCATTTCTTTCAATTCGCATAAATAGTTATCAATTTTTTCCAAAGATTTTTGATTAGTATCATGAATATCAATATTACATTCTTGATAAATATTATGTGATTGAACAAATTCAAAAATTTTCTTTTCTAAATAGGCGCACCTTTTTGGATCAATTTCACTTGCCTGATAATATTCATCAATTAGATTTTCAAGTTGGTTTAATATCCCATAACTGTCAGCCTGGGTTAAGGGTGGTGTTAAATGATCAATAATGACTGCTGCCGTGCGTCTTTTTGCCTGGCTCCCTTCACCAGGATCATTAACTATAAAAGGATAAAAATGTGGTATTGGCCCCATAATTGCTTCAGGAAAACAATCCTCTGATAAAGCTAGGGCTTTACCCGGTAACCATTCAAGATTCCCATGTTTGCCCATATGTACAATAGCATGAACCCCGAATTCAAATCTAAGCCACGCATAAAATGCTACATATCCATGGGGTGGGGACAAATCCGGATCATGATAAGTTTTAACAGGGTCAATATTATATCCTCTTGCAGGTTGTATCCCTATAGCAATATTATTTAATAAATAAATAGGTAATTCAAAAAAGTCATGTTTGACAAAAGGATCTTTATGCGGGTGTCCCCATTTATCTGTAATCATCTTTTGTACTTTAAAAGATAATTGAGAGAAGAAAAACAAATATTTTTCCATAGATAATTTAACTGAAACATGGATGTCATTTAATTTTTTATGATTATTTGTAGGACCTGCTAATATTAAATCCATTAAATCTTTATTTGTTAAAGATAAAATATCTAAATTATAACCTTCTTCTTTTAAAACTTTTAAAAGAACTATCACACTTTCAGGTGTATCAAGACCAACACCATTGGCAAGACGTCCATCTTTGTTAGGATAGTTAGCTAAAATTAAAGCAAGACGTTTATTTTCATTTGATGTGTTTTTTAATTTCAACCAACCTTCTACAATCTGGCCAATAAACTGTATTCGGTTAATGATTGGTTTATAAAGTGTAATATAACATTGTGTTAGATCATCATAATATTTTTGAATTTTAAATGACACAGCCCGTGTCAAAATTCTTCCATCAATTTCAGGCAAAGCAACATACATGGCCACATCACGTGGTGATAATCCATTTGCTTGAGCTAACCATTTTTCTTCATCTGTACTTGCTGTAATAAGTTGGAAAACAGGACATTTAAAATTTGAAAATGGCCTTGCGCAAAAATCATGACCTGGTTTAGATATAGAAAACGCTGTCATGTTTAAAATAAAAGATGGTGGATAAAGTGAAAAATATTCTTCAATTGTATCAATAATTTCTGGATCTTTGAGAGTCGTTACATAAATAGGTAAAGCGATAATTCCCTTTTTTTCCAGTTCTTCAATTATTTTATGAATAACTTCAAGATTATTACTTTGAATTAATGCACGATAAAATATTACCGGTACAAAAGCTTTATTTTTTTGGAAAAATTGATGTTCATGCAGATTATTTATTTTTAAATCTTCTATATCTGGTCTATACAACCCAACCTTTGCCAATTTTACAGCCTTTTGCCAAGTATATTGATAACCAATTAAAGAAACACAATAATATAAAAAATTTTTCATATTATATAAATTACCGTGAATACAATAATTCCATAAATCTTTATATATATCTAAAGAAATATTAGATAAGTCGATTAACTCTTGATCGAAAACATCATCACCTGGCAACAATATAATTTTTATATTTTTTATAGAACATATATAATGAATACGCTCAATACCATAAGGCCAATAATTTTTACCACCTAAAAGTCTTATAACAATAATTTTTGCATGTTGAATAATCGTGTCTATATAATGATCAATTGAATAAGGATGTTTAAGTTGTAAAATACTAGCCAACCTTAACGTTGGAAATTGATCATGATACAAGGTTTTATAAGCACCCGCTAAACATGCAATTTCTGTATCAGCGCACGAAAGAAAAACAATATCAGCAGGTTTTTGATTTAATTCAATCGCTTCATTATCTTCAATTAAACCTTGTTTTTTGGTTGTTAAAAGATGCATATTTTTAAATTAATGTCTTACATCAAAGTTTGTGTTATTGACGCTTGATCTAAATCATACATGCCTATAATAACCAAATAACCTTTTTTTTCTTCATCCTTTTTCCAATCACGGTCATAATAATGATGAATTCTTTTGCCTACCGCTTGAATAACTAAGCGCATATTTTTATCCGCAACCGCAATAAATCCTTTTATCCTTAAAACATCACTATGTGTAATAATCTTTTCTATCTTTTGTAGAAAATTTTGTAGATCATTAATTACAGGAATTGTAAGACTAAAACTTGCAAAATCTTTATGGTCATGGTTTTCTTCAAAATCATGATGCGATTTTCGTGCATGAATATTTTTTTCTGTTTCAGCGGCAAGACCCAACAATATTTGAGAGTCAATCGCAGCATAAGTAGCCCGCAAAACTTTAACACCGCTTCTTAAATGCGGTGAAATTTTTTTATTAATATCATCTAGCGTTTTATCATTAATTTTATCTATTTTATTCAAAATAACTAAGTCAGCACAAGCAAGTTGGTCTTCAAATAATTCTTCCACAGGATTATCATGGTCAATATTAGGGTCATTTAATTTTTGTTGATCAAGGTTTTCTATATTATCTACAAATCTTCCTTCTGCAATTGCTGGAGCATCCAAAACAGTTATCACACCATCAACTGTCACCTTGTGGCTTATATCTGGCCAATTAAAAGCTTGCACCAATGGTTTAGGTAACGCCAACCCTGATGTTTCGATAATAATATGATCAGGTTTTATTTTCTCTGATAACAATATATTAAGTGTTGGTACAAAATCATCAGCAACAGTACAGCAAATACATCCATTAGATAATTCAATAATTGAATTATCATCACACCCTTCAATGCCACATTCTTTAACTAATTTTCCATCAAATCCTTTATCACCAAATTCATTAATAATAAAAGCCAATTTTTTACCATGGGCTGTTTTCAATAAATTTTGTAATAAAGTCGTTTTACCCGAACCCAAAAAACCTGTTATAATTGTTGCTGGAATTTTATACCCCATCATATCTCCTATTCATCATTTAATAATTGTACCAATACCAGCTACTACCCAATAAACTCTTAGGGCAGCAGCAGCAAGATACTGATTTAATTGCCCAACATATGCACGAAAAGATCTTGCCAATTCATTATCTGGAATAATACTCATACCTACTTCATTAGAAACAATCACAATTGGGATTTTAGTATTTTTCACTATATCAACAAATTTTACAAATTCTTGATCAATTTTTAATTTATGTATCATCAAATTTGATACCCATAAGGTTATACAATCAATTAATATTACCGAATATGCTTTTTCTTCATTCAACATCATCAATTTTTGTGATAGCAATATAGGCTCTTCAATCGTTGTCCAATTTTGATCACGTCGCTGTTTATGTTGATAAATCTTTTCTGTCATTTCTTGATCAAAAGGTTGAGCTGTTGCTAAATACACTTTTGAGGAACAAGAAGATAATAATTGTTCTGCAAATAAACTTTTGCCTGAATTAGCTCCACCCAAAATCAAGGTTAATTTGGCAAGATTAAATGGTTCAGACATTATTTACTTTCTTTATTAAAAAAACTTAATATAGATTAAGAATAATAATATAGATTGCAATAACCAATTAATATTAATTAAATTTTATGCCTATAAAAAAATTACATAAGGAATTGTGTCTGCCCGATCATGGTGGAGACCTAATTTATGCTAAGAATTATTTTGGTGAACCTAACCACCCGTGGGTTGATTTATCTACAGGTATAAATCCAAGATCTTATCCTTTTTCATTTATAAAAAACGAAAAATATCAAAAACTACCCTCCCAAAATGATATAAGTAAATTATTAGAAATTGCTAGAAATTATTATCAGACACCAGATCAAGTTGATATTATAGCTGGACCAGGTTCACAATTTTTTTTACAAACTCTTCCACTTTTTCTTCAAGAATACAAAAACATATCCATTTTAACACCCACTTATAATGAATATGCAAAATGTTGGGGTTCTAAAAATTCAAAGATTACTTATGTAAAAAAGATAACTGAGCTTAAACGGGATCAGCAAATTTTAATTATTTGTAATCCCAACAATCCTAATGGTGCTATTATTGACCATAATGTTATTTTGGACACAGCTCAATTTTTAAAAAAAAATAAAGGTATTCTTATTATTGATGAAGCATTTGTAGATCCAATACCTGAATATAGTATTGTTCCCTTATTACATCATTCCAACATTATTGTTCTTAAATCTTTTGGAAAATTTTTTGGGCTAGCAGGTTTAAGATTAGGATTTATGATTAGTGCCCATCCCGTCATTCAACAAATTAATCACTTTCTTGGACCTTGGCCTATAAGTCATCCCGCTATAGAAATTGGGATAAAAGCTTTTAACGATAAAGTTTGGATTAACAAAACTAAAAACTGGCTTCAAATAACATCAAAAAAAATTCATTCAGTTTTTCAAACCTATAATTTTAAACAATATAAAGGTACGGCCTTATTTACATTTATTAATGATTCTAGAGCTTTTTCTTTGTACCAATGTCTTGGAAAAAAAGGAATTTATACAAGGATTTATAAAGAAAATCCTTCATGGATACGCATAGGGATGCCCTTACCACAAACATTTAAACGTTTAACAAAAGCCCTTTCTTTATGGAATGAGTATTAAATATAAAATGCGCGCCCCACCCCATAGATAATCTACAAAATGGGGAGCATAATCCTTAAACTTTATCTATTTTAAGAGCTACAAAAATATTATTACCTTGGCGGTTTATTAAAAAAAGTACAGAAGATCCTTTATTTTCTTTTACCGTATCGATAAGACGGTTTGCTTCTCTAGGTGATGTGACTTTTGTCTGGCCAATTTGAACAATAATATCACCCACTTGTAATCCTTGTTGGGACGCCACACTACCTCTTTCTATTTTGCTAATTAAAGTACCATCAACAGTTTTAGGAATATTATAACGTTGACCGCCTGCATAGAATTGCTTTGTATAGTAGTGTTGCCATACTAAATTGTGTTTAGATATTGCAGGTAAATAAACTGATCGTGATGTAGCTCGATAGGTATAGACAGGAGCGACCAAGTAATCTGACCCAAACATATATTGGTCTTCAGCTTTATAACATTCACTATCATCACTAAAATCATAAAACATTGGCCGTAGAATAGGAGTTCCATTTTCATGTGAAATATTCAAGTGATATTCAACATAGTCACGTAAAGATTCCCGCAGTAGGATTATATCAATAATTTGACTACTATAATTAAATAACCATATTTCATTGTGACCACCAGAAGATCCACATTCATTGTCTGGTAATGGTGGATGACGATAACCATGCAAACGAAATAGGGGACAGAATGCTCCAAATTGAAACCATCTCAAAATCAACTCTTGAAATTCATTATCGTCTAAACCAACAGGTCTATAACCACCAATATCAGTTGTCCACCAATAAATTCCAGATAAAGCAACATTTTGCGCTACTTTAATCTGTTTTAATAACTCTTCCCATGACGAATCGATGTCACCGCTCCATACTGCTACATTTATTAAATGACTACCTATCCATGCTTGTCTACTTAACATAATTATTTCTT
>JAIBAD010000003.1 GCA_019695395.1 Alphaproteobacteria bacterium | reverse complement strand
TATTGAAGGATTAGGGAAAACATTAACTTCACTTAAGGAATCAAACTTTTTAATACTTGTTGGTTGTTATAAATAGGTGAAAAAGAAAGCCATTTACCAAAATCAGATATAGCTAATATTTGTTGATGATTATCATCAGGAATTGCAAGACCGGAATAGCCCCCAAAATTTTCATTTGGTGAACGAAGCTCTAGCCCACCTAAAAATTTAAGTATAATTTGGTTATTCAAAATAGGTGGTTGAACCATAGGGTGTAGAGGGTAAGCTTCTATTGCTATATCTTCAGCATAAGTATGAAAAGAAAAAAATGATAAAACAAAGAAATGAAAAGCAAGGAACAAAGCTAATAAATTATATTTACGATTAAAAGAATAAAACAAAAATCACCTATTTATTATATGTTATACTTTATATAAGTAGTAATTTTATATATATCATTAAATAATTACTAGCTTTAAGGTTGCAGATTATTGATGCTAATGCTAGGTTTTCTATAATGATTTAAATAAATTGTTACTAAGGTTTTTCCCCTGGGGTTCTTCTATGTCTTTTGATAAAAACGATATGCTTAAAATTGCTAAATTGGCAAGAATTCAAATCCAATCTGATGAAGTGGAATCATTTTCTATGGAAATTAAACAGATTTTGGGATGGATTGAACAACTTAACCAAATTGATACATCTACAATTGATCCTATGGTTGGTTGTGACATTACGGCACTACATCAACGTCAAGATCTTGTGAATGATGGTGGAATTCGTGACCAAATATTAGCGAATGCCCCAGATTCTGTTCTTGGCTTTTTTACTGTTCCTAAAGTTGTTGAATAATTATGGATTTAATAAATTTAACTATTAAAGGTGCTCTTGATTTATTGGCCAAAGGTGAAATAACGGCTAAAGAATTGACCCAAAATTTGTGTGCTTTAAACGAAAAGCTTACATCCCTTAATATTTATATTACCCCAACTTTTGAGCATGCACTTCAAATGGCGGATGCTTCAGATAAAAGACGTCAAAAGGGACAGGTTGGGCTTTTAGAGGGTATTCCTTTAGGTATTAAAGATTTATTTTGTACCAAGGGTTTTGTAACAACAGCAGGTTCGCATATTTTAAAAAATTTTATCCCTACATATGAATCCACAGTAACCGATCAATTATGGAAGGCTGGTGCGGTGATGATGGGTAAATTAAATATGGATGAATTTGCCATGGGTTCTTCTAATATGACCAGCTATTATGGGCCGGTTGAAAATCCATGGAAACGCAAACAAGATAGTCATACGAAACTTGTTCCAGGTGGTTCTTCTGGTGGTTCTTCTGCCGCTGTTGCGGCCAGTATGGCATTGGGTGCAACAGGAACAGATACTGGGGGGTCGATTCGCCAACCTGCAGCTTTTACAGGAATTGTGGGGGCAAAACCTACATATGGCCGATGTTCACGTTGGGGTATTGTTGCTTTTGCCTCATCGTTGGACCAAGCAGGCCCTATGGCACGCACGGTCTATGATGCTGCTTTAATGTTGAAAGCTATGGCGGGATATGATGAAAAAGATTCAACATCGGCCAAAATAAATGTTCCGGATTTTACTGGGGTAATTGGGCAATCAATTAAGGGATTAAAAATTGGTATTCCTGAACAATATCGAACCAAAGGTATGGCAAATGAAATTGAACAATTATGGCAACAAGGTATTCAATGGTTAGAAAAAGCAGGTGCCATTGTTAAACCTGTTTCTTTGCCTTATACACAATATGCATTGCCGGTTTATTATATAATTGCACCTGCTGAAGCATCATCTAATTTAGCAAGATATGATGGGGTACGTTATGGATTACGTGTTCCAGCTGAAAGTCTTGATGCTATGTATGAATTAACACGTGCGGCAGGTTTTGGCCGCGAGGTTAAACGGCGTATTTTTATTGGTACATATGTTTTATCAGCTGGGTATTATGATGCTTATTATTTGAAAGCACAAAAAGTCAGAAATTTAATTCGTCAAGATTTTGTAAATGTTTTTAAAGAAGTGGATGCTCTTCTAACCCCGACAACACCAACACCTGCCTTTGGTATAGGCGAAAAAATGGTGGACCCTATTGCTATGTATTTAAATGATATTTTTACCGTACCTGTTAATTTAGCGGGATTGCCTGCTTTATCTATACCCGCAGGGTTATCCAACGATGGATTGCCCTTAGGACTGCAAATTATTAGCCGTTCTTTTGATGAAGAAATGATGTTTCGTCTAGGTTATGTTTTAGAACGAGAAGCAAATTTTAACGCAAAACCCGATTTATCAATATATCTTAAAGGTTGAAAAGATGGATGAAAACCAAAAAAACTATCTTCAAGGTAAAACAGGTGCATGGGAAGTTGTTATCGGGCTTGAAGTTCATGCCCAAATTACATCACAATCAAAACTTTTTTCAGGGGCGGCAACAGATTTTGGGGCTGAACCTAATACCCAAGTAAGCTTGGTTGATGCTGCAATGCCTGGGATGTTACCGGTTATTAATAGTTATTGTGTTGAGCAGGCAATCAAAACGGGTTTGGGATTAAATGCCCATATTAATACATATTCAGTTTTTGATCGTAAAAATTATTTTTATGCGGATTTACCTCAAGGATATCAAATTTCTCAATATCATCATCCAATTGTAGGGAAGGGTAATATAATTCTTGATTTACCAGGTAACCAACAAAAATCTATACGCATTACAAGATTACATTTGGAACAAGATGCAGGAAAAAGTATGCATGATCAACATCCAAATAAAACATATGTTGACCTTAATCGTTCTGGGGTGGCCTTAATGGAAATTGTTTCAGAGCCTGATATACGTTCCGCAGAAGAAGCCGCGTTATATCTTAAAAAATTACGTAGTATTTTACGTTATTTGGGTACATGTGATGGAAATATGGAAGAAGGGTCTATGCGATGTGATGTAAATGTATCTGTCTGCCGTCCAGGAGAAAAATGGGGTACACGCTGCGAAATAAAAAATGTTAATTCTGTTCGTTTTGTACAGCAAGCTGTAGATTTTGAGGCAAAAAGACAAATTGATCTTTTAGAAGAGGGAGGAGCAATTATTCAAGAAACAAGGCTATTTGATTCTAATCGTGGGATTACGCGTTCAATGCGCAGTAAAGAAAATGCCCATGATTATAGGTATTTTGCAGATCCAGATCTTTTACCTCTTGAATTAGATTCTAATTTAATTAAACGAATTAAAGATAATTTGCCAGAATTACCAGATATAAAGAAAAATCGCTTTGTTAGCAAATTTGGTCTTACACCCTATGACGCAGATGTTCTAGTAACAGAAAGAGAAATAGCTGATTATTATGAACAAGTTGCCCAAGATCGTGATCCAAAATTGGCTGCAAATTGGGTTATTGGTGAATTATTTGCCCATCTTAATAGTAAGAGTTTGGATATTACAAAATCCCCTGTGTCATCTAAAGCTTTAGGTGAACTTTTAGATTTAATTTCTCAAAATGTTATCTCAGGCCGAATTGCCAAAGATATTTTGGCAGATATGGTTGAAACCGGGCAACCGGCCTTATCAATTGTTGAAAATAAAAATTTGCGGCAAATTACAGATACTGCGGCTCTCGAACAAGCTATTGATAAAGTGCTTGAACAAAATGCTGATAAGGTACAGGAATATCGTTCAGGTAAAGAAAAACTTTTTGGATTTTTTGTTGGCCAAGCCATGAAAGCAACTAGCGGAAAGGGTAATCCAGATCTTATTAATAAAATTTTACAAAAAAAACTATCAACTTAGTTTTGAATGAATTACTTATTACAAATTTTTAGAATTAACCTACAACCTGTAAAAAATATTTAAAAAAGCATTAGTTATGGGTACTGATATGTTATATATATTACGTCCAGGTATGTTAACCCTTGAAGATTTAAAACTTTTAATGGTTAAACCTTATAAAAAAGTGGAACTTGATTCTTCGTGTTGGCATGGTATTGACGAAAGCGTTAGAACAATTGAGGAAATTTTGGCAAGTGGACAGGTTGTTTATGGAATTAATACTGGATTTGGGCGTTTGGCCCAAAGCCATATTGATAAAGATAATCTGCAAGAGTTACAGAAAAGATTAGTTTTATCCCATGCGGCAGGGACAGGGAATTTATTAGATGATACTATCGTACGTTTAATTTTAATCATTAAAATAAATAGTTTGGCGCGTGGTTATTCGGGGGTCCGAGCTCATGTTATTAAAATGTTGCTTCGTTTATTAAATGAAGATGCTTATCCTTGTATTCCTTCTAAAGGTTCTGTTGGTGCGTCAGGTGATCTTGCTCCCCTTGCACATCTTTCGACAGCTCTTTTAGGGGTTGGTCAGATAAGTTTAAAAGGTAAAATTCTTCCTGCCTCAGAAGTTTTAAGTTTATTAAAATTAGCACCTATTGAACTTGCAGCTAAAGAAGGATTAGCTTTATTAAATGGAAGTCAAGCATCAACTGCACTTGCAGTTTTTTCTTTATTGCAATCTGATATTTGTTTTAAGTCAGCATTAACAATTGGTGCTTTAAGTGTTGATGCAGCGGCTGGAAGTGATGCTCCATTTGATGCACGTATCCATGCTGTAAGAAATCAAACAGGCCAGATTGAAGTTGCATCAATTTTACGCTATCTTTTGAAAGACAGTAAAATTCGTCAATCCCATATCAATTGTGAACGGGTCCAAGATCCTTATTCATTGCGTTGTCAACCCCAAGTTATGGGCGCATGTTTTGATCATTTAAAACATGCAGCTTATATCATTGAAAGAGAGGTTAATGCTGTTTCTGATAATCCCTTGATTTTTGCGGATGATGATCAAGTTTTGTCAGGTGGTAATTTTCATGCTGAACCTGTTGCCTTAGCTGCCGATGCTATGGCTGTTGCTGTTTCAGAAATAGGCGCCTTATCTGAAAGAAGAATAGCTTTGCTAATTGATAGTAGTATAAGTGGGTTACCACCTTTTTTAGTAGAAGAGCCTGGATTAAACTCTGGTTTTATGATTGCGCATGTAACTGCTGCAGCTTTGGCCAGTGAAAATAAAAGTCTAGCTCATCCTGCAAGTGTGGATAGTTTACCAACATCAGCCAATCAAGAAGATCATGTCAGTATGGCAACTTTTGCAGCACGACGTCTTATAGAAATGGCTGATAATGTTAAAACAATTCTTGCTATAGAACTTTTAGCGGCTGTTCAAGGTATAGGATTTCGTGCGCCTCATAAAACTAGCCCTATTTTAGAAAACATTGTTCAGTTGGTCCGAGGGCAAGTTGCTCCTTGGAAAGAAGATCGGTATATGGCGCCAGATATTGCCTATGGAAAAAGACTTATTGATGAAGAACTTGTGGCGCATCCCGTAAAATTAACTTTGTTAAACTCTAAACTAGGTTGAAAAGGAAATATTATGACAGCTATTGTTGATATTCGTGCCCGACAAATTTTTGATAGTCGTGGTAACCCAACAGTTGAAGTTGATGTAGAGCTTGAAACAGGTATTATCGGGCGTGCAGCTGCACCTTCAGGCGCATCAACAGGACAATTTGAAGCTATTGAGGTACGCGATCAAGAAAAAGCCTATGGTGGTAAAGGTGTTAGTAAAGTAGTTGATGTGATTAATACAGAAATTGCGCAGCTTTTATGTGGATTTGATGCTAACCATCAAATGCTTATTGATCAAAATATGATACAGCTTGATGGTACAGAAAATAAATCAAGATTAGGGGCTAATGGCCTTTTAAGTGTAAGTTTTGCGGTTGCAAGAGCGGCAGCTACAGAGAAAGATATACCCCTTTATCGTTATCTTGGTGGCACTTATGCTCATATTTTACCTGTTCCCTTTATGAATGTAATTAACGGGGGGGCGCATGCTGATAATCCCCTTGATTGTCAAGAATTTATGATTGTACCAAAAGGTGCCAAATCTTTTTCAGAAGCTATGAAAATGGGGGCAGAGGTTTTCCAAGCATTGAAAGCTGAATTGAAAAAAGCAGGACATAATACAAATGTAGGTGATGAAGGTGGGTTTGCCCCAGATATGGCAGATACAAAAAATGTGCTAGATTTTTTAATTAAAGCTATTGAAAAGGCTGGCTACAAAAGTGGTTCCGATATCGCTATTGCACTTGATGTAGCTGCAACGGAACTTTATAAAAATGGTATATATCATTGGTTAGGTGAAAAACAAAAATTTGATGCTCCAGGATTAATTAAATTTTATGAATCTATTATTAAAAATTATCCTGTTATTTCTATCGAAGATGGTATGGCCGAAGATGATTGGGAAGGCTGGCAAGAATTAACAAAAACTCTTGGCTCAAAGGTACAATTGGTTGGTGATGATCTTTTTGTAACTAATCCAAAAAGACTAAAACAGGGTATTAAACAAAAAACGGCCAATGCTTTGCTTGTGAAAGTAAACCAAATTGGGACATTAACCGAAACAATGGAAGCTATGGATATAGCACATCGTGCTGGTTATAAGACAATGATGTCCCATCGTTCAGGTGAAACTGAAGATACATTTATTGCTGATTTAGCTGTGGCAGCAAATTGTGGCCAGATTAAAACTGGGTCATTGTCGCGTTCTGAACGTTTGGCTAAATATAATCAACTTTTACGTATTGAAGAAGAGTTAGGTCCACTTGCAAAATACAAAAACATAAATGAATAATCACCAATAGTTTATAGAAATAGTTATTGCAATATCTTGATTATTGATTAAAAACTCTGCCTCTTTACCAGAAGGTGGGCCCAATAAACTAGGTTTAGCATTATTACTAAATCCATATCCTTCGATGGGGATCCCAACCCAATTATAATCCATCATTCCATTTTGATTTATATCATGTAAAAGACTAACCGCATAATGCCCAGCTGGAACATTTTTAAAATGCAAATATGCTTTTTTATTTTTGATGATAGATTGGGCAAATTGCAAGCGTTGGGTTTTATCAAGAAAATTGGCGCTTTGATATAATCCGCCTGTAACTTGACCTTGATCACTTTGAAAATTAATCACAGTTACATAAATATCTGCACCTTTACAGGGATTAATCAGGAATAATCCTAATAATAAGAATAGAAACTGAATTTTAAAAAAATGACACACAATTTAACAAAATATCTGGGGGTTTCTGTCAACTTTATAAATAAAGCTTGTTATATAAGAGTATAATTCTTACAATCGCAGAAACCTAGTAATTTATTTGTAACAAGTTCTAATTTAAATTGCTGTATAAATAACATGGGCATCATTTATGAATTAAAGCGGCATATTAAACATATTGTGCCTCCTGTTATCGCAATTTGTTTGCTTATTTATTTTGTATACCATTTTTTTCAAGGTGATAGAGGTGTGCATCGTTGGTTGCAGCTTCGTCAAGAAATTCGTACATCGAAAAGCCTATTGGAAGAAACAGAAAAAAATAAAGCAAAATTAGAATTGAAAGTTTTAAAAATTACAGATGAAAATAATTTAGATCTCGATTTGTTAGAAGAAGAAGTAAGAAAAACTTTAAATTACGGGACCAAAAATGATTGGGTTATTTATAACCACCCATAATGTTGATTCTTTCCAATTAATTTTATCTAAAATTACTATACATTTTTTTTAGGTCTGTTATGAGTTTTTTGCAACTTTCAAAATTTTAGTTAATTTTTAAGTTAAAAATAAGATATTTTTATTAAATATTTGCTATTTATATTATAACATATCATTAATATTAACTCATATTAAGTTATTAACTTATAATAAGTTAATAAAATATAGTTCCTCTGTTTTACTTACACTTGCATAATGATAAATGTGTGTTTAATACTTAATTCTTAAATGCAAAAATGAAATTTCTTAGGGAGGATTTTAAATAAAATGCCAAAAGAATCGAAAAAAGCTAAAACACATCCATACAGTTCTTTATTAAAATCCCAAGATTCAGCAGAATATTTAAATTATTATAAATTGATGGTATTGATTAGACGTTTTGAAGAAAAAGCTGGCCAATTATATGGAATGGGATTAATAGGCGGATTTTGTCACCTTTATATTGGGCAAGAAGCTGTTGTTGCAGGTGTACAAGCTGCAATCAATCCTACAGATACAGTTATTACAAGTTATCGTGACCATGGTCATATGTTGGCATGTGGTATGGATCCACGTGGTGTTATGGCAGAACTTACAGGGAGAGAGGGTGGATATTCACGTGGTAAAGGTGGATCCATGCATATGTTTAGCCGGGAAAAAAACTTTTTTGGTGGCCATGGTATTGTTGGAGCACAAATTCCATTAGGAACTGGTTTGGCTTTTGCCCATCACTATCTTAATGATGGACGAGTTTGCTTAACCTATCTCGGTGATGGGGCTATTAATCAAGGTCAAGTATATGAAAGTTTTAATATGGCAGCTTTATGGAAGTTGCCGGTTATTTATATTATTGAAAATAATAGATATGGCATGGGGACGAGTGTGACTCGTGCCTCTGCTACACATGACTTATATAAAAGAGGTGAAGTTTACGGTATACCAGGGTTACAAGTTGATGGTATGGATATACTTTTAGTAAAAGAGGCAGCAGAGAAAGCTGTAGCTTATGCTCGTTCAGGCCAAGGTCCATTTATTTTAGAAATGATAACATATCGATATCGTGGCCATTCCATGTCAGATCCAGGACGCTATAGGACAAAGGAAGAGGTAACAAAAATGCGTCAAGAACATGATCCAATTGATCGCTTTAAAGAAATCCTTTTGAAAGAAGGCTTTGCGGATGAAGAGCAACTTAAGGTTTTAGAAAAAGAAATTAGAAATATTGTAACAGACGCAGCTGATTTTGCTGAAAAAAGTCCTGAACCTGCTCCTTCAGAACTTTATACTGATGTTTTAATTCCTGCTTAGTTTTTAATATTTAATGTGAAAAGCAATAATTATGTCTAATAATTTTGAAAACAAAAATTCTACAGAAAACAATCAAATCACTGTGCGTGAAGCTTTACGTGATGCAATGGCCGAAGAAATGCGCCGTGAACCCAAGGTTTTTCTTTTAGGGGAAGAGGTTGGAGAATATCAAGGAGCATATAAGGTAAGTCAAGGATTACTAGATGAATTTGGTCCCAAACGTGTCATTGATACCCCAATTACGGAACAAGGGTTCGCAGGTCTTGCTGTGGGTGCCGCTTTTTTTGGATTAAAACCTATTGTTGAATTTATGACATTTAATTTTGCGATGCAGGCTATTGATCAAATTATTAATTCTGCGGCAAAAACATTGTATATGTCAGGTGGTCAATTAGGATGTTCCATAGTTTTTCGTGGACCAAATGGTGCAGCAAGTAGGGTTGCTGCTCAACATTCACAATGCTATGCAAGCTGGTATGCACATTGTCCTGGTCTCAAGGTTATTGCGCCCTGGTCAGCTTCAGATGCAAAGGGATTATTAAAATCAGCGATCCGTGATCCTAATCCAGTTATTTTTCTTGAAAATGAGATTTTATATGGCCAAAGTTTTGATGCTCCAGTAGATAAAGATCATATTATTGAAATAGGTAAAGCAAATATTGTGCGTCAAGGTAGGGATGTAACTATTGTTTCTTTCTCTCGCCCAGTTGGGTTAGCCTTACAAGCAGCAGAACAATTAAAAACACAAAATATTGATTGTGAGGTTATTGATTTACGTACACTTCGCCCTCTTGATTACCCAACGATTATTAAATCTGTTCAAAAAACTAATCGGTTAGTTACTGTTGAAGAAGGGTGGCCAGTAGCAGGTATAGGGTCTGAATTGTCAGCTGTGGTTACAGAACAAGCTTTTGATTGGCTGGATGCACCAGTTATGAGAGTGGCTGGTGTTGATGTGCCTTTACCTTATGCTGCAAATTTAGAAAAACTGGCTTTGCCTGACGTTGCATCTATTGTTAAGGCTGTTCAACAAGTTTGTTACTATAATCCAACTGCCTCATAAGGATTTTTTATTATGACGATTAAAATTTTAATGCCTGCTTTATCACCTACAATGACCGAAGGTAATCTTGTAACATGGCATAAAAAAGAAGGTGATCAAGTTAAATCGGGTGATGTGTTAGCAGAAATAGAAACAGACAAAGCTACCATGGAAGTAGAGGCTGCAGATGAAGGTATTTTGGGAAAAATTCTTATACCAGAAGGAACGCAAGCTGTACCTGTTAATCAAGTTATAGCTTTATTATTAGAAGAAGGTGAAGATAAATCGGCTTTGGATAAAGACATCAATTCTTCTAATTCAGTAAAAACTGAAAAAGCTAAATCCCTTGATGCAAAAGAAAGTAGTGGCCAAGATAAAAAAGCCGTAGCACAAAATAATGTTTCTAATACGACTGTTCAACCAAAACTAATTTCTGATCAGGATTCAAAGTATCGTACTTTTATTAGTCCCCTTGCTAAACGAATTGCCCAAAATTCTAATATTGATTTAACAACAGTAATAGGGACAGGTCCAAATGGACGTATCGTGAAAGCGGATGTTGAAAAACATCTCGGAGTTGATGGTGGTAACATTACCCAAACGCAATCTAACTCTAAACCCGAAGTTAAGGGTATAGTAAATCAATTGGACTATCCACCTTATAAAGAGATACCTCACACAGCGATGCGCAAAATTATTGCCAGACGTCTTTTACAGGCAAAACAAGAAGCACCCCATTTTTATCTTAAAATAGATTGTGATTTAGATGCGTTGCTTAAATTGCGTGCGGAATTAAATACGCGTGCGGAATTAAAGCTTTCTGTGAATGATTTTATTATCAAAGCTGCAGCTTTGGCTTTACATAAAGTTCCAGAAGCTAATGCAAGTTGGACAGATGAAGCGGTGCATCTCTATCAAAGAGCTGATATTGCTGTTGCAGTTGCTATACCAGGTGGATTAATTACTCCCATTATAAAAAATGCGGGTTCAAAAGGTTTAGGTACAATATCCCAGGAAATGAAAGATCTAGCTAACCGCGCACGTGAAGGTAAATTGAAACCAGAAGAATTTCAGGGCGGAACATTTTCTTTATCAAATTTAGGTATGTATGGGATTAGAGAATTTTCTGCGATTATTAACCCACCTCAAGGTGCTATCTTGGCTGTTGGTATGGGTGAACAGCGCCCTGTTGTAAAAGCAGGGGCTTTAAGCATTGCCACACAAATGAGCTGTACATTATCCGTTGATCACCGTGTGATTGATGGTGCTGTAGGTGCCGAGTTTTTTGCAGCCTTTAAAAAATTAATAGAAGACCCATTAATATTAATGCTTTAAAAAATGTTAGATAAAAGGTAAAATTTTATGGATAAGATAATTTTTGATTTAGTGGTTATTGGTGGTGGTCCCGGTGGTTACGTTGCAGCTATTCGTGCCGCACAATTGGGGATGAAGGTTGGATTAATAGAAAAAGAACATCTTGGGGGTATTTGTTTGAATTGGGGATGTATTCCAACCAAAGCGTTATTACGTTCTGCTGAAATTCAACATCTTTTTAATCATGCGGAAGATTATGGGTTTGTAATCAAGCAGCAAAGCTTTGATATGAATAAAATTGTTGCCCGAAGCCGTAAAGTAGCCGAGCGTTTGTCAATGGGTGTTAAGCATCTTCTTAAAAAAAACAAAGTACAAATTATTGATGGTCATGCAAAATTTCAATCATCAAGTAAAATCGCTGTTTTTAATAAAAAAGACCAAATTGCTGAAGTTACAGCATCCCATATTATTATTGCAACAGGGGCAAGACCCAGGATTTTACCCGGCATAGAACCAGATGGAAAACAAGTTTGGACGTATAAAGAAGCATTACTTCCTTTGACATTACCAAAATCAATGTTGATTGTAGGTAGTGGTGCTATTGGCATAGAATTTGCCAGTTTTTATCGTACCTTTGGTGTGGATGTTACTGTCGTTGAAATTGCCCCCCAAATTTTACCTGTTGAAGATGAAGAAATAGCCCAGTTGGCGCGTAAAACTTTTGAAAAGCAGAGTATTAAAATAATGACGAACGCATCATTAAAAAATTTAAAAAAATCAGGACATAATATAACAGCTGTTATAGATAATCAGGGTAAAACTGTAGAATTAATTGTTGAAAAGGTCATTATGGCTGTTGGTATTGTTGGTAATGTTGAAGATTTGGGATTAGAACATACTAAAGTAAAAATTGCTAATAATCATATTGAAGTTGATAAATTTTGCCAAACCGCAGAAAAGGGTATTTATGCCATTGGGGATGTGGCTGGTGCACCGTGGTTAGCCCATAAAGCTAGTCATGAAGCAGTGTTGTGTGTTGAATATATAGCTGGAATAAAAAATTTACATCCCCTTGATATGAATTTAATACCAGGTTGCACTTATTCTATCCCTCAAATTGCCAGCGTTGGAATGACAGAAAAATCTGCATTAAAAGCAGGGTATAAAATTAAAGTTGGAAAATTTCCCTATGTAGGAAATGGAAAAGCTATCGCTTTGGGTGAGACTGAAGGTTTAGTAAAAACAATTTTTGATGAAAAAACAGGTGAATTATTGGGTGCCCACATGATTGGTGCCGAGGTCACAGAATTAATTCAAGGTTATACAGTTGCCAAAACTTTAGAGACAACCGAAGCTGAACTTATGCAGACAATTTTTCCACATCCCACTTTATCAGAAATGATGCATGAAGCTGTTTTAGATGCTTATGATCAAGCTATTCATATATAATAAATTATGATATTATGTGTTTGTAGAGTTTTAAATCCATATGCCAGTATCACCTATACGCCATCCTGAAAAACAATCTAATCCAACGACAAGTCCTTTACGTAAACCTGAATGGTTACGTGTGAAAGCGCCTTTATCAAAAGAATATCAAAATACCAGGGATTTGGTACGTCAGTATAATCTTCATACAGTATGTGAAGAAGCAGCATGTCCAAATATTGGAGAATGTTGGAAGCAAAAACATGCTACTTTTATGATTTTAGGTAGTGTCTGCACACGAGCTTGTGCTTTTTGTAATGTGGCGACAGGAAAGCCTGATCAGCTTGATCCACATGAACCTGAGCATGTTGCAATAGCTGTTCAAAAATTAGAACTCAATCATGTAGTTATTACATCAGTTGATCGTGATGATTTAGACGATGGTGGTGCTGGCCATTTTGCCCAAGTTATAAAAGAAATAAGAAAACTTAATCCTAAAACTACGATTGAAGTCTTAACTCCCGATTTTTTACGCAAAGAAAAAGCAGTAGAAAAAATTGTTGAAGCTAAGCCTGATGTTTTTAATCATAATCTTGAAACGGTGCCAAGATTATATCCTAAAATCAGACCTGGTGCGCGTTATTTTAATTCTTTACAAGTATTAGCAAAAGTTAAACAATTAGATTCTACACTTTTTACTAAATCTGGTTTGATGGTAGGATTAGGCGAAGAAAAGGAAGAAATTTATCAAGTTATGGATGATTTAAGAATAGCAGATGTTGATTTTTTAACTATAGGCCAATATTTGCAACCAACACCCAAACATGCGCCTATTGATCAATTTGTTACACCTGATGAATTTTTAAGCTATCAGCAAATGGCATATGGTAAGGGTTTTTTAATGGTATCTGCGTCTCCTTTAACGAGATCATCTCATCATGCTGGAGAAGATTTTTTAAAACTTAAACAAGCAAAATTAGAAAAATTCTTGGCAAACTAAACTAGTTACAAATTTTGAATATATTATGCATCGCCACCAAGAAAGTCGTTTTTTACCCTATAAACCAGAACAGCTTTTTAATCTTGTTTTAGATATAGAACGTTATCCTGAATTTTTACCTTGGTGTTTGGCTGCTATTATACGTGAAAAAACAAATAACAAAATTATTGCTGATCTTGTGATTGGATTCCGTATGTTTCGTGAAAAATTTACCAGTCATGTAAACTATGATCATGATAATCTAAAAATTGAAGTAAGCTATATTAATGGTCCATTTCAATATTTACATAATTATTGGATATTTAAAAATCATAATGTCAATGAGACAGAAATTGATTTTTTTGTTGAATTTAAATTTAAATCATTAATTTTAGAAAAATTAATGGGTTTGTTATTTGATGAAGCCGTAAAAAAAATGGTTTCTGCTTTTGAAAATAGAGCACATCATCTTTATGGAAAATAATTAATCTCTTATTTTGCTAAATTGTATAAAATTTCAAGCGCTTCTTTGACAGCATTTAATCTTATATCGGTGCGGTTACCTTTAAATATATAGTGTTTTTCAATGCTATAATTGATAGAATTAAGTCCACAAAAGTAAACTGTACCAATGGGTTTTTGGTCTGAACCACCATCTGGACCTGCAATACCTGTAACTGAAATGACTAAATCGGTCTGGGTTTTTTTTATACACCCGTGAGCCATAGCATAAGCGGCTTGTTGACTTACAGCGCCATATTTTTTAAGTAGGACAGCAGGAACATCTAAAAAGTTAATTTTAGCTTCATTTGAATAAGTAATAAAACCATGTATAAATACAGAAGAAGCACCCGCTATTTCTGTTAAGTGGGCTGCAAGTAGGCCACCTGTACAGCTTTCAGCTGTCGCAATTTTGATTTTTTTGTATTGGCATAAAGACAAAAGTTCAGCTGTTTTTTTTAAAAGCTTGATTGATAGCATATTAGTATATTTATGGAATGACAGGTAATTTTACTGTAGCTATTGCTTGAGCGGCAATACCCTCTTTTCTACCCGTAAAACCCAGTCCTTCGGTTGTGGTTGCTTTAATACTTATTCTATCTGTCGAAAGCTGTAGGAGATCCGCTAATCTATTAACCATAGTCAGGCGATGGGGTCCAACTTTTGGTGCTTCAGCTATAATAGTTATATCAATATGGATAATGTGGCCTTGTTTTTCATAAATAAGTTGGGATGCATGTTTTAAGAAAATGGTTGAATCTGCGCCTTTCCACTGGGGATCACTTGGGGGGAAATGGTGACCAATATCGCCGGCACTTAAGGTTGCGAGTAAAGCATCGGTTAAAGCATGTAGTCCAACATCGGCATCAGAATGTCCTTCAAGTTTTTGATGATAAGGAATCTGGACGCCACATAATGTAATAAAATCACCTGGCATAAAACGATGAACATCAAAACCTTGGCCTGTACGATATTCATAAGAATGATTTATGACTGCTTCAGCACGTTTAAAATCGCTTAATGTTGTCACTTTGAAATTTTCCTCTCTACCAGGAATTGTATAAACTTTGATATTTGCGGCTTCTGCAATGGATGCATCATCAGTTAAAGAAAGATGGCATGCTTTCTTATGGGCTTCTAAAATTATTCTATACTCAAATGCTTGGGGGGTTTGGGCGCATCCAATTAAATTTCGGTCTAATGTTTGATCAATAATCCCATTAGACTCTATTTTTTTAAGCGTATCTGTTGCTGGTATAAGCGGAATAACAGCTTTATTTTTTTGAACTTCTTCAATTAAATCTGTAATTAATTGATGATCAATAAATGGTCTTGCTGCATCATGAATTAAAACATAATGACAAGATGAAGGATCAATTTCTTTTAATCCATTAAAAACAGATTCTTGTCGTGTGTGGCCCCCAAGAATAGGTGGGGGAAGCTCTAATCCTTTAACAGCTTTTTTATATAAATCTTGATGATCAGGATGAATAACGATCTTAACTGTATCAATTAAAGGATGGGTCATCATTGTTTCAACACTATAACGCAATAAATTTTTATGGTTTAAAAGCGAATATTGTTTAGGAATTTTTGTCCCAAAACGTTGGCTCGTTCCAGCTGCAACAATAAGAGCAATAATTTTCATCATTAAACTTTTAAATAATAATTAAGCAAGGTTAAGTGTACACCATATGGGAGCATGATCAGATGGTTTATCCCAACCACGTGGTTCTTTATCTATAAAACATGATGTAACACGATCTGTGGCTAAAGGGGATAAAAGCATATGATCTATTCTTAATCCTTCATTTTTTTGCCAATGTCCACCTGTATAATCCCAAAAGCTATAATGAATGCCAGTTTGATGAAATAAACGTAAGGCATCTGTTAAACCAAGATGACATAATTCATAAAACTTATTTTTGCTTTCTTTACAGAAGAGTGCATCGTCGGCCCAAGCAACAGGATCATAAACATCACAATCATCAGGTATAATATTATAATCACCAGCTAAAACTAGAATTTCTTCATAGGAAAGAAGGGTTTTTGCATGAACAATTAAACGATCCATCCAGGTTATTTTATAGGGAAATTTTTCGCTATGAACAGGATTGCCATTTGGCGCGTATAAAGAAGCAACCCGGAAGGGTGAATAATTTTTAGGTTCAATTAAAGCTTCTAAATAGCGTGCCTGTTCATCATGATCAGATCCAGGTAATTTTGTTTGTTCAATTGTCATGGGGTGGCGGGATAAAATACAAACGCCATTATAACTTTTCTGGCCCACGACTTTTATATTATATCCAAGATCTTCGAATTCACTAAAAGGAAATTTTTCATCTATAGTTTTAATTTCTTGCAAAAGAACGACATCGCAAGGGTTTTTTTGAAGCCAGTTTAAAACATTTATTAAACGCATTTTGATGGAATTGACATTCCAACTTACTATTTTAACTTCTGTCATTTTTAATTTACAAAGAAAAGGAATGTCCACATCCACATGATGTGGCAGCATTGGGATTCTTAATTTTAAAGGAACTACTGGAAAGATTTTCAACAAAATCTATTTCACAACCTTTAATTAATTCAAATGATGTTTGATCGACAATAAGAGATACATCATTAAAATTGATAATGAGATCATCTTCATGTTCTTCAGAATCAAAACTAAAATTATATTGGAACCCAGAACATCCACCGCCAGTTATGCTGATTCTGAATTTTGCTTTATGATCCATTTCTTGACGTAACATTAGTAAAAGACGCGCCTTTGCTTCAGGTGTCAAGGTCAAAGAATCTGTTAAATTCGGTTGAGTTATTGCCATATTATTCTATTCAACAAATTAGGGTTAATCCTAAAGGGTATATATTGTATGTAGTATTTTATAAAGGAAAGTCAAAATTATTTTGATTAAAATATCATCAAATACTTGTAAGATATAGAAAATTAATCAATAAAACGATGAAATGGATTTTAAAAGGTATTTTATGTGTATAATTTAGTATCTTATGCTTCTTTTGCTGACCATAGTCGTGGTCGCTTATATTCTGAATCCGAAAGTTCTTTTCGATCTGTTTTCCAAAGGGACCGTGATCGTATTATACATAGTGGTGCTTTTAGACGTCTTCAGTATAAAACCCAAGTTTTTGTGTATCATGAAGGCGATTATTATCGAACAAGGTTAACACATAGTTTGGAAGTAGCACAAATTGCGCGTACCATAAGCCAAATTTTAAATTTAAATCAAGATTTAGCAGAAGCATTGGCTTTGGCTCATGATTTTGGCCATTCACCCTTTGGTCATGCAGGGGAAGAAGCGTTGGCTGAAGTTATGCAACCTTATGATGGATTTAATCATAATGTTCAAACGTTCCGTATTGTGACAGAACTTGAACAAAAATATGCAGAATTTGATGGCTTAAATTTAACTTGGGAAACATTAGAAGGTATCGTTAAGCATAATGGTCCAATAATAACTGAACAAAAAAATCTATCTCTTTATTATACAGATACAAGTTTTAAAAGTGTCATTGCATATTCCCAAGAAAAACAAGATCTAGAATTGGATACATGGCCAAGTTTAGAAGCTCAGATTGCTGCTTTAGCTGATGATATAGCCTATAATAATCATGATCTTGATGATGGGTTAAGGGCAGGGTTATTTGATATCCAAGATTTATATCAAGTGCCTTGGATTGCTAAAGTATTAGATGAAATTATAAAAACATACCCTAATCTCGAACGTGCCCGTTTTATTCATGAATTAATTCGTCGTCTTATTCATCTTATGGTGACAGATTTAATTGATGAAAGTAAATATAGATTAAGCCAACTAAATCCTTTATCAATTAGTGATATTAGGAATGCTAAGATATCTTTAATTAATTTTTCTGAAGAAATGAATGAAAATCAAATACTTTTAAAAAGATTTTTATTTAATCATATGTATAGACATTATAAGGTAAATCGTATGAGTACCAAAGCGAAAGTTGTTGTTAAAGATTTATTTGACCTGTACTTTAATAAACCAGAATGTTTACCTTCAGATTGGCAAAAAAAATGTGATCATTCCAAAACATTTTTAACGGCCAGAGTGGTTACAGATTACATAGCTGGTATGACAGATCGCTATGCTTTAAAAGAACATCAACGTTTTTTCGATTTATACAGTTAAAATATTTTATAAAATCAAATTATGCATATTTTTACTTATTTTAATTTAATTTTGGTTTCATTCTTAGAGCAATTAGCCCAAGATTATGGTATCAGCGAACCTTTAGATAAAACAAAGATTTATAGTGAACCACCTAAGGATAATAAGCATGGTGATCTTACAACCAATGTTGCACTTATCTATAGTAAGTTATTTAAAATTAATCCCAAAGTTCTGGCAGAAAAATTTCAAATTCTTTTACAAAAAAGAGAAGAAATTAAAAAATGTGAAATTGCAGGACCAGGTTTTATTAATTTATGGGTTCATGATAAATTTTGGCATGCAGCTTTGCGAACTATTTTAGAAGAAAAGCTTAATTATGGCTCCAGTCAAATTGGTCATAATATATCTGTCAATGTTGAATATGTTTCGGCAAATCCCACAGGTCCACTACATCTTGCACATGCAAGGGGTGCTATCGTTGGTGATGCTTTAGCAGCCCTTTTAGCAAAAGCAGGATATTCTGTGACACGTGAATATTATATCAATGATGCAGGGGCCCAAGTCAAAGCTGTGGCCCATTCCACCTATCTTAGATATCGTGAAGCATGTGGGGAGATTATAGACCAGATACCGGAAGGCTTATATCCTGGGGATTATTTAAAAGACGTGGCACAAAAGCTTTTCAAACGTGATGGAACCAAATGGTTAAAAAGCCCCGAAGACCAATGGTATCCTGTAATTTTAGATTTTGCGCTTAAAGAAATTATGTCCATGATTCGTGAAGATCTTCGTGCATTGGGTATACATCATGATAATTTTGTTTCTGAGTACCAATTGATACAAGCGGGTAGAGTAGAAGAAGTTGTTAAATTATTGGAACAAAAGGAATTAATTTATACAGGTACATTGCCTCCTCCTAAAGGTGGAGAAAATCAGGAAGATTGGGAACCAAGACCCCAAATGCTTTTTAAATCAACCGAATATGGGGATGAGATAGATCGACCTTTAAAGAAATCTGACGGAAGTTGGACATATTTTGCCTCAGATATTGCCTATCATTTTGATAAATTTAAGCGTGGACATAAGGTGCTTATAGATGTTGTGGGTGCTGATCATGGTGGTTATGTAAAACGTATGGGTGCAGCTGTTGCAGCTATGACGGACAAAACTGTTGATCTTGATATTAAACTTTGCCAAATGGTTCGTTTATTAAGAGATGGTGAATTAATTAAAATGTCAAAAAGGGCAGGAACTTTTGTAACTTTAAAAGAAGTGATCCAAGAAGTTGGCAGTGATGTTATACGTTTTATTATGTTAACAAGAAAAAATGATGCTCAATTAGATTTTGATTTAAAAAAAGTAACGGATCAATCAAAGGATAATCCTGTCTTTTATGTTCAATATGCGCATGCAAGAGCTTGTTCTGTTCTTCGTCATGCTGTAGAATTGGGTAACGATTGGCAAAAAGATGATACATTTTTTACCAAATCAGAAGTGAATCTTTTAGTTGATGAATATGAGCTTATGTTAATAAAACTTTTAGCTAGTTGGCCATTAATGGTTGAAGCCGCTGCTTTGGCAAAGGAACCTCACCGGATAGCCTATTATTTATTTGATGTTGCTGCAGCTTTTCATGCTTTATGGAATAAAGGCAAAGATAATACAACAATGCGTTTTATATTAGATAATCAACCAAATTTAACCCAAGCACGCTTATCTTTAGTTCGTGCTGTTTCTTTAATTATTAAAAATGGATTAGCTGTTATGGGAATAACGGCAATTGAGGAAATGCATTAATGGCATCAATTTACCGACACGATCATCCCCTAGAATCTGAGGGTGAGGATGAAGACCAACAACATAGACCTTATAAACGTGGACCACGTTATTTTGAAGAAGAAGCCCCTTCAAAAGATTCAGATCATCTTTTAAATCAAAACTATCGAAATTATCAAAATTATGGATATTCAAGAGAAGATTTTCCAACATTGAATGAGGAAAAATTTTTAAAAAATAAACAAAATTTTGATCGTTATTCAAGAAATGAGGAATTGCCCTTATCAAGGCCTGTTGCGCCAAGACCTCGGGATCATCGTTTCCCCATTATTTTTGCTGGGTTAATATCTTTTTTATTGATGATGGTGGCTGGGATTATGGTTTGGAATAATTTATTTGGTTCAGCATCTTCCCCCCAAGCTGATGTTCCATTAATTAAGGCTGATAAAACACCTGTCAAAATCAAACCAGATAACGAAGGTGGTTTGAACGTACCTGATCAAGACAAAAAGATATATGAAAAAATTGACCCTACCATGTCAACGCCATCTGGGATAGCGTCTGGTATGAAACAAGATCCAGTAAAATTATCTACGCCACAACAAGAGGCAATTCTGCCTCCAACTTCTGCTGGCACAGATAATCAGGTTATTGAAACTCCACCTGTATCTTTATCAAATTCTTCTGTAGAAGTAATTGAACCATCTGATGCAAATAGAGATATGAATGTTTTGGAAACGAAAACTCCGCAATTACCGGGGCAGGTTTCTAGTGCTTTGCCAAAAACACAAAATAATAAAAACAATATATCATCAGCTAATATTACACCACGCGAACCATCTAAAGTGACTAGTGTCCCAACGACTATAGAACAATCGCCGCCTGTTGAAGAAATATCTGCCAAATCTCAAACAGTTAGCAAACAACCAGATGTTCAAGCTTCAATAAAAGTAGTTAATTCAGTTAATACGCCTAAAGCTATATTAAAAGGATCGTCTTATGCACAATTGGGATCATTAAAAATACCTGATGCTGCACAAAAAGAAATGGTTCGTATTAGCAAAGTGTATCAACAAAATTTAGAATCATTGCCATTAATCATCAAAAAAGTTGATCTAGGATCGACTAAAGGTATTACTTATAGAATATTAGCGGGCCCTTTAGCCGATACCGCTGCTGTAAATAATTTATGTGGGAAACTTAAGCAGCTTGGGCAAGCTTGCATTTTAGCTCGTTAAAAGAAAGATACTGATTGGTGGAATTCAAACTATCCACGTAAAGATGAAACAATTGAAATGGTTAATAAAACATGGAATAGGACAATGTTCTTCGACAATTTTAAAACCAGAAGATTGCAGTTAGTATTCTCTTTCTGCAAAGAAGGTTGTAAAATAAACTAAGCCTGCATAGAATATATATGAGTAAGAATAAAATAGGACATAAAATGCTAGACCATCTATCAATTGGGGTAAAAGATCTACAGCACAGTACAGCATTTTATGATGCTGTGTTAGAACCGCTGGGCTTAAAGAGATATATGACATTTCCAGATGATTCTTGTGGATATGGGATCCCTGAAGACCGCTTTTTCTGGATTGTTAAACCAGAGACAAAAGGTGAAATTGTTGGACAAGCTATGCACATTGCTTTTAAAGCGAATAGTCGTATAGCTGTTGATAAATTTTATCACAATGCTTTAGCAGCAGGTGGCAAAGATAATGGGAAACCAGGATTACGTCCAAATTATCATGCTAATTATTATGCAGCTTTTATTATTGATCCAGATGGGCATAAAATTGAAGCCGTTTGTCATTTATCTGCTTAGTATGAATATCATCCATTCTTATAATTGATTTTGGTTTATAATGAATAATAATTTTTCAAATGTTAAAGCAGTTATTTTAGGATGTTCGGGTCATCATCTTACCGAACAAGAAAAAGATTTTTTTCACAAACATAATCCGTTTGGATTTATTATTTTTACACGCAATATTGATAATCCTGATCAGGTAAAAAAACTTGTTCAAGAAATGAAAGCAACAGTTTCAGACCGATATGTTCCTATTTTAATCGATCAGGAAGGTGGAAGGGTGGCAAGATTACGTCCCCCTCATTGGCGTCATCCACCTGCAGCTGAAATTTTTAGCAAAATGAATGTGCAAAATCAGGCTTTAGCCCGCGAAGCTTTGAAAATAAATACGCAATTAATGGCCCAGGATGTTTTAATTTTGGGAATTAATGTTATTTGTGCTCCTGTTCTTGATTTAAGATTCCCAGGCGCCAGTGATGTTATTGGCGACCGTTCTTTTGGCTCTGATCCTGAAACTGTAGCTTTATTAGGGAAAGTTCAAGCAGAAACCTTATTGAATTGTGGCGTTATGCCAATTATGAAACATATTCCAGGGCATGGGCGTGCTTTGGTTGATAGTCATCATCATTTGCCTATGGTTAAAGAAAATATTGAAGAATTAAAAAAATATGATTTTCGACCTTTTAAAATTTTACAAGAAGTACCTTGGGCAATGACAGGCCATCTTATGTTTGAAGCTTTAGATCAAAATGAACCTGTTACAACATCTAAGATTATTATTCAAAAAATTATTAGAGAATATATAGGGTTCCAAGGTTTGTTGCTTTCTGATGATTTATCTATGAAAGCTTTATCTGGATCATTTGAAGAAAAAACGAAAAAAAGTATTGAAGCAGGTTGCGATATTATTCTTCATTGCAACGGTAATATGGATGAAATGAAAGCAATTATGAACGAGTGTCCATTATTATCAGAAATAAGCAGTATCCGACTTCAAGAAAGTTTAAAGAAACTTGCAAAAAATCCGGTAAAATTTGCTGAAAAGTTAGATCAAGAATTTGATAATCTTATGTCTTTATCATCATAGGATTATATTATTATGCAATTTTAAATATGGCAGAGTATATATTTAATATTTTTGCCTTTGCCTTACCTGTTATTTTCTCTATAACAGCACATGAAGCATCCCATGGTTTAATTGCTTATTGGTTTGGCGATGATACAGCCTATAGATTAAATCGAATTACCCTTAATCCTTTGCGCCATATTGATATATTTGGAACCATTATTTTGCCTATAATTTTATTTTTGGCGGGTGGAATCATATTTGGTTTTGCAAAACCTGTACCTGTAAATTTTTATAAACTATACCCTTATAGATTTGGTACAATTATGGTAGCGTTGGCTGGACCTTTAACCAATATTATATTGGCAATTTTATCAGGCTTTTTGATCAATGCAGCTCCATTTTTTCCATCAAATTTTGCGATATGGTGGATTAATATGTTAACCTTATCTATCCAATTGAATTATATTTTAGCTCTTTTTAATATGATTCCACTTTTACCACTGGATGGGGGGCGTGTTTTATTTGCTCTTTTGCCTTGGTCTTTGAATAAAATTAGATTTTTTTTTGAAAAGTGGGGTATAGCTTTATTATTATGTGTGGTTTTTTTAATACCTTTTGTGGCAAGTAAAATGGGTTATGATATTCGACCTTTAGCGTGGATTTTAGAACGTCCTGTCGGTTCTCTTTATGATCACACCCTTAATATTACTGTTTTTAATAAAGAATAACATAATGACAGATCAGCACGTATCACCTAGTACTTTAGATCCCAAACCCTTGATAACGGATCATCAATTTATTCTTAATCTTGCAGGATATGAAGGGCCATTAGATGCTTTGTTGAATCTAGCTAAAACCCATAAAATTGATTTAACAACAATTTCGATTCTTGACCTTGTTAATCAATTTCTTCTTTTTGTTGAGAAAGCAAAATCAATTAAAATTGAATTGGCGGCAGAATATTTGGTTATGGCTGCATGGTTGGTATATTTGAAATCCCGCTTGCTTTTACCGGATGAACAAAAGGATGAAGAAGAATTTACACCTGATCAATTGGCCGAAGCTCTGGCTTTTCAACTTAAACGGTTGGAAGCTATACAAAAAGTATCCCAGCAATTAATGGAAAGACCTCAATTAGGCAGTCATTTTTTTGTCAGCAAATTAATAATAGAAGGACCAAAAAAAAGAAAACGTTATATATATAAAAATAATCTTTATGATCTTTTAAAGGCTTATTGTGTACATATAGAACGGCAAAATGATCACCCTTCTTTAGAGATCGAACCTCTAACTTTATATTCAATGGAAGAAGCTTTTGATTATTTAAAGAAAATGATACCCATTCAGACGGGGTGGCAAGCTTTAACAAAATTTTTGCCTTCAATAAAATTATTAAATGATTTGCACGGCCGATCAATTTGGGCATCAACTTTTGTGGCAAGTTTAGAAATGGCCCGTTCAGGCCAAATACATATAAGACAAGATCAAGTATTTGGTCCTATATATATTAAAGCTTATGAGGATGAAAAGTGAAAGATCATTTATATAAATTACGATTATTAGAAGCATTATTTTTTACATCATCAGAGCCTATATCATCTGCGGATATAGTTAAAAGATTTTCAATATTAAAGGATGAATGTGATCAACTTCTAAACGACTTGCAGTCTTTTTATTCATCTCGTGGGGTAAATCTTGTAGAACGTGATGGATATTGGGCCATGCGTACCGCGCCAGATTTAGTTGCGGATTTAACAGAAGAAATTGTTATTCAACGCCGATTATCTAAAGCAGCTTTAGAAACTTTGGCTATTATTGCTTATCATCAACCTGTTACTAAAACTGAAATTGAACAAATACGTGGGGTTGCTTTATCTAAAGGAACTTTGGATATGTTATTTGAAATTGGTTGGATTGAACCTAAAGGTCGGCGTGAAACATTAGGTCAACCAGTGATTTGGGGAACAACAATACAATTTTATGACCATTTTGGATTGACAGGTAAAGATGATTTACCTTCTATTCATGAATTAAAAGCATCAGGTCTTTTGCAGACAGGATCATCATTAACTATATTAGGTATAAATAATGCTCAATTACCTTCTTTGCATAAAATTGAAGAAGAGCAACGTGGAGATTCTTTTGCTCATGAAGAAAATGAAAGCTTTTAATAATTATATATAGATTTTAATTTATTCCCCCTTTATTCTAATAGGATATATCAACGTCTATCAATTGATCCAATAATATAAGGAGCAAATTCATGGGAAGTTTAAGTATTTGGCATTGGTTAATTGTTTTAATTGTCGTGCTTATTTTATTTGGAAGTGGGGGTAAAATTCCTAAATTAATGAAAGATTTAGGCCAAGGTATTACAGCTTTTAAGCGAGGATTAAGAGAAGAAAAAGAGGATGGTCAAAAAGATAAAGCTGTTCGGGATCATACCCAGGATGATAATAAGAGCTAATAAAAATATTGGTTAGTTATGTTTGATATTGGATGGTCAGAAATAGGTGTTATAGTTTTTGTTGCTCTAATATTATTAGGACCAAAAGAAATACCAAATGCAATGAAGCAATTGGCATATTTTCTTAGAAAAGCAAAACAAATAACATCTGAATTTCAAACAAGTTTCCAACGTATCTTACATGAAGCTGAATTAGATGAAACACAAAAAGAAATTAATTCATTAATTCAGCAAAAAGATAAAGATCAAAAAGATTTAGTTTTTTTGGATCCAGCAGATTTCAATGATGAAGAAGAAAAAGATAATCATGTACCCCATATTCAATCTGAATATTCTCCACCATCGTTAAATACTGATACGGATAAGAAAAAAGAAAATTAATAGAATTTTATTAATAAGATGGTTAAAGAAAATCCAGATCAAACAAAAGTAATGCCATTGCTTGATCATTTGATTGAATTAAGAAAGCGTTTGCTTTATTCATGTGGTGCATTTTTTATAGCTTTTTTTCTTTGTTTTCATTTTGCTCAAGATATATTTGATTTTTTAGCAAGACCTTTAGCTATAATTTTATTAAATGAAACTGGTCGTCGTTTTATTTATACAGATTTAACAGAAGTTTTTTTTACGCAACTTAAAGTTGCGTTTTTTGGTGCTGCTTGTCTATCCTTTCCAATTTTTGCAACACAATTGTGGAAATTCGTTGCACCTGGCCTTTATAAACATGAAAAAATGGCATTTTTACCTTTTTTAATGGCTGCACCAATCATGTTTATAATAGGGGCTTCTGTACTTTATTATATTTTGTTACCTGTAGCTTGGCAATTTTTTCTTGGATTTCAAGTTAAGGCAGGGACAGGTACTCTACCTATAGAATTAGAAGCCAAAGTAGGTGAGTATATAAGTTTAGTCATGAAATTGATTTTTGCTTTTGGATTATGTTTTCAATTACCTGTTTTACTTGTTTTAATGGCTAAAGTTGGTTTAATAAGCTGGCAAACTTTAGCTAAAAAAAGGCGCTATGCTATTATTATCATTTTTGTTGTTGCGGCGATTGTCACACCTCCAGATCCAATAAGCCAGATTAGTCTAGCCATACCCATAATTTTATTGTACGAAATATCAATTTGGTGTGCTTATTTTATTCAAAAAAACAGGATAAAAAATGATAAAAATATTGTATAAAAACGAAAATCATATTTTAAAAGGGATTAGATCATGATTGATCTTAAACTTGTACGCGAAAATCCAGAATTTTTTGATGAAGCATTGAAGCGGCGAGGAATTGAAAATAAAGCTTCTATAATTGGATCACTAGATCAAAATTTAAGAAAAATTCAAAATGATTTACAAAATCTTCAAAAAGAACGCAATACACTTTCAGCACAAGCAGGTATTTTAAAAAATCAAGGGCAGGATATAGGTGTATTAACCAAACAAGTAACAGAAATTAAAGAGTCTATAAATAATCTAGAAAAGCAAACAGTCGATTTAGAAAAGCAACTTCAACAAATTTTATGGGGTATACCAAATATCCCTTTAGCCGATGTTCCTAATGGTTTAGATGCAAATGATAATAAGGAAATTCGACGTATAGGTACGCCTAGAGATTTTGATTTTTCTGCATTAACTCATGATATTTTAGGTGAAAAACTGAAGCTTATGGATTTTCAAGCTGCCGCAAAAATGTCGGGAGCCCGTTTCGTTTTGTTAAAAGGTGATTTAGCAAAGTTAGAAAGAGCTTTGGCACAATTTATGTTAGATCTTCATACCCAAGAATTTGGTTATTTAGAGATTTCTCCTCCTTTACTTGTTAAGGAAGAAGCTTTGTTTGGAACAAGTCAATTACCCAAATTTGCTGAAGATTTATTTCACACCACAGATGATTACTGGCTTATTTCGACAGCAGAAATTTCTCTTACAAATATTGTTATGGATAGTATTTTGGATTTGGATGATTTACCTTTGCGTTTTACGGCTTGTACACCCTGTTTTCGTTCAGAAGCAGGTGCTGCTGGTAAAGATACAAAGGGTATGATCCGTCAACATCAATTTAGTAAAGTTGAATTGGTAAGTATTGTGGAGCCTGAACAATCATTCAAAGAACATGAACGTATGACAACTTGTGCCGAAGAAGTTTTAAAAAGATTGGAACTTCCATTTCGTACCATGCTTTTATGTACAGGTGATATGGGTTTCGCATCACAGAAAACATATGATATTGAAGTATGGTTACCTGGTCAAAAAGAATATAGGGAAATTTCAAGTTGCTCTAATTGTGGTGATTTCCAAGCCCGTAGGATGAAAGCACGGTTTCGACGTGCTAACGAAAAAGGTACAAGATTTGTGCACACGCTTAATGGATCTGGTTTGGCAGTGGGCCGTACTATGATTGCGATTATAGAAAATTATCAACAAAAAGATGGTACAATATTAATACCGTCTGTTTTACAACCCTATATGAATGGGAAAAAGGTTATTAATTCACATGTCTGAAACTTTAAAAAATTCACAGAATTGTCGAATATTGGTCACAAATGACGATGGTATCTATGCTCCAGGTATTAAAGTATTACGTAAAATAGCAGAACAATTAAGTTCAGATGTATGGGTTGTTGCACCTGCCGTTGAACAAAGTGGGGCAGCTCATTCATTAACTTTAAGACGACCGTTACAAGTGGGTCAAATTGCAGAACGACAATTTTTTGTTGATGGGACCCCGACGGATTGTGTGTTAATTGCAGTCAACCAAATTTTACGTGACAAAAAACCCGATATTGTTTTATCAGGTGTTAACCGCGGTACTAATATAGGTGAAGACATAACATATTCTGGAACAATTGCTGCAGCTATGGAATCTGCTCTCCTTGGTATACCATCCATTGCTTTAAGTCAAATGCGTGATAAAGAACATAATATAGATTGGCAAGTTGCTGAACATTATGGACCTATAGTTGTTAATAAATTATTTCAAATGGATTGGTCTCCAAGTACATTAATTAATGTTAATTTTCCAAATTGTAATAGTAAAGATGTAAAAGGGATTCGTGTTGTAAGACAAGGAAGAAGAGCATCAACGATACAAGTTGCATCAATTACAGATCCCCTAGGTAGACCTTATTTGTGGATCGGGGATTTTACAAATAATCAATCTGCTGATCCAGATACAGATTTATCTGCTATTCATGATCAAGCAATTTCTATTACACCTTTACATCTGGATTTAACTCATGAATTAAGTTTGAAAAAATTAAAAGGGATTTTTTCTTGAGTTTAGAAGCACGTAAAATTCGTTTAATTATGTTGCTTCGACGTTCAGGCATTACCGATACGTCAGTTTTGGCTGCAATTGAACGTGTACCTCGCGAAATATTTGTACCTGAGCCATTTCAAGACCAAGCTTATGAAAACAAAACATTGCCGATTGGTCACAGCCAAACTTTAAGTCAGCCAGAAATTGTGGCTTCTATGACTCAAGCATTATCCCTTAACAAAAAACATAAGGTTTTAGAAATAGGAACTGGGTCTGGCTATCAAACAGCAGTTTTATCTTGCCTTGCTAAAAGAGTTTATACAATCGAACGTTATTTGCCATTGTTAAATGAGGCAAAAGAGCGATTGCATAAATTATGCTATTCAAATATTGTGATGCAACATGCAGATGGTTCTGTAGGTTGGATACAACATGCACCATTTGATAGAATCATTATAACAGCAGCAGCAGCAGACTTTCCTCATAATTTATTTGATCAATTGGTATTTAATGGAATTATGGTATTGCCATTAGGATCACATCGTGGCAAACAAGAACTTTATCGTGTAACACGTACTGAACAAGGACCAGTTTATCAATCTATAGGCCCAGTTAAATTTGTTCCCCTAATTAAAGGTAATCTTCCAAAAGATAATTAATTTTGAATTAAATTATGATAACGAAAAGAAATTATTTATCGGGCTATTTATTATTTATATTGCTTCTTTGTTTTTTAGTCGCGTGCAATCCATTAAACAAATATACGAAGAATGTACCACCTGTACCTTTAGCTAGCGCTGAGCCAATTGTAATTGGTACCCCCATTATGTATAAAGTAAAAGCTAAGGACACAGTTCATGGTTTATCTAATTATTATAAAATTTCCAAACAAAAATTAATAGAAGCCAATCAATTAAAACCACCTTTTCGTCTTTACGTTGGCCAATCTCTTATTATTCCTAAATCTTCTGTATCTATAACACAATTACCCCAAGCCCATGTAGTAGATAGAATAGTTGCCGAAATTCAGCCATTATCTGATGAAAAAAACAATACCCAAAATAAAAATGATAAAATAGAAGAAGCTTCGATAAATATTCCTAGAATGCAATTTCTATCCGAAAAATCAGAAAACAAAAATACGGTTTCTAATTCATATGAAGGTAAAAATTTATCTAGTGAGTTTAAATTACAAGAGCCAGAAAAGGCTATGGTTTTGCTTCCTGTTAAGGAAATGCCCAAACAAGATGATTTGATATCAGCATCAGAACAAAAAATAATGGATAATAATCTAAAAGTTAAAGAAGAAAAATTAGAGTTTTTTTGGCCGATAGAAGGAAAAACTATTTCAGAATTTGGACCTAAAAAAAATGGTGCTTATAATGACGGAATTAATATTGAAGTAAAAGAAGGGAAAGCTGTTAAAGCTTCTGCAGGGGGGATTGTTGCTTATGCAGGTAATCAATTAAAAGGTTTTGGTAATCTTGTCTTAATTCGTCATGCAGATAATTGGATTACAGCTTATGCGCATAATAAGAGTTTATTAGTAAAAGTAGATGATATAGTTAAAAGAGGTGATATTATTGCTGAAGCTGGTAAAACGGGATATGTATCAAAGCCACAGTTACATTTTGAAATTAGACAAGGTGAAAATGCTGTTAATCCTCTAGAATTTTTAAAAAAACAACCTGCTTTAGTTAGTTCAGCAGAAAATATAAAACAATAAGGTGTTTAATTGTATTGAAGGTATAATATTTAATTTTAGGTAAAAAATTAATAAGCAAAGGTTGCAATTCATGAAGCCACTGCTTATAGTCAAGAAGGATAAAATTATAAATGGAGCTCTTTATGATATTTTCATTAGCATATGCACAAACAACTGCGACAGCTGCATCAGGTAGTGGTGGTTTTCTAGTTCAATTGTTACCTCTTGTTCTTATTTTTGTAGTTTTTTATTTTTTACTTATTCGTCCTCAGCAAAAAAAAATGAAAGATCATAAACAATTGATCCAAAATTTGCGTAAAGGTGATAAAATTTTAACTTCTGGTGGTATTATTGCCCAAGTAAGTAAAATTATAAGTGATACAGAGCTACAAATAGAAATTGCTGAAGGTGTCAAAATACGTATTGCCAGGGGTGCTGTAAGTGAGGTTCTAAATCAATCAGAAAAAGATAAAAATGATGCACAAAATGAAACTGTAAAAGAAGAAAAAGTATAATTTTTATCCAATAAAATACTAATTTTTAGATAATGAATTAAGGTATGTTATGCGTCTTCATTTTGAACCTTGGAAAATTATTCTTATAATTTTTATTATTGTCATCGGATGCTTTGTTGCTGGACTTAATTTGTTTCCACGTAATATTATTGCGTCACTTCCTGGATGGTTACCTAAAGGACAAATTTCTCTTGGGTTAGATTTGCAAGGTGGATCACATTTATTATTGGAAGTAGATACAAAAACTCTTATTCGTGATCGACTTTTAAATGTTGTAGATAATGTTAGAACTGCGTTGCGCAAAGAAAATATAGGTTATACAGATTTAGGTGTTAAAGATAATAGTATTACTTTTCAACCACGTGATACAGGTAATATATCTGCAATTCGTGATATATTAGCCAGTGCTAATATAACTAAGGACATGACTTTAAAGGTTGGTGAAAGTGGTTTGATAGAATTAGAATTTCATGAAGATAGTCTTAAAAATTTACAAACCCAAGCCGTTGAACAATCGATTGAAATTGTCAGAAGACGCATAGATGAAACAGGTACAACAGAACCTACCATTATTCGTCAGGGTGATAACCGTATAGTTTTGCAAATACCAGGAGTTAGCAATCCCGAGCAAGTAAAATCAAGACTTGGGAAAACAGCAAAATTAGCTTTTAAATTAGTTGATGAAACAATTTCTCCCGCAATGGCTAAAGCAGGACAATTACCTGCGGGTTCTGAACTTCTTCCAGTTGCAGAAAATGAACGATCTGGTGGAAATGCTTTTGAGGTAATTCAAAGACGAATTATTGTTGGAGGTGAAGATTTGGTTAATGCAACGCAAAGTTTTGATCAAAACATGCCAGTTGTATATTTTGAATTTAACTCTTTAGGAAGTAGACGTTTTGGTGATGCAACGAAAGAGAATGTAGGCAAAAGATTAGCTATTGTTTTAGATGGTAAAGTGATTAGTGCACCTGTTATTAGACAACCAATCTTAGGAGGTAGTGGTGTAATATCTGGTAATTTTACGACCGAGTCTGCTAAAGAATTAGCACTCCTTTTAAGGGCTGGCGCTTTACCTGCACCTTTAAAAATTGTTGAAGAAAGAACAGTGGGGGCAGATCTCGGATCAGATTCAATCCAAGCTGGTAAACTTGCATGTATTATTGCTGTGGTTTTAATTGTGGGTGCTATGTTTCTTTTTTATAGTATTTTTGGATTATTTGCGAATATTGCGTTAATTTTAAATGGTATCTTATTGTTAGCGAGTCTATCATTATTAGGTGCAACCTTAACGCTGCCTGGTATTGCCGGTATTGTGCTAACTATGGGGATGGCTGTCGATGCTAATGTCTTGATTTTTGAAAGAATGAAAGAAGAAGCACGTAATGGAAGAGGGGTTGCAACAGCTCTAGATTATGGATTTAAAGAGGCGCAAAGAACGATTTTGGATGCTAACCTTAGTGCATTATTATCTTCAGTTATTCTTTTTATGCTTGGATCTGGGCCTGTGAAAGGTTTTGCGATTACCCTTTCTTTAGGGATCATTATTTCTATGTTTACAGCTGTTATGGTAACAAGATTAATGATCGCTATTTGGTATAAAAGAGCACGGCCTAAATCGTTACCAATTTAATATTGATGGAGTAAATCAAGTGTTTAGAGGTATTCATCTTATACCTGCAGGTACAAAAATTAATTTTATGAGATTTCATAAATTACTTTTCTGTCTTTCTGTTATTATGACTGTAGGTTCTTTTATTCTTGTGTTTACTAAAGGGTTAAATTACGGCATCGATTTTGCAGGTGGGCTTCTTTTAGAGGTGCGCACATCAACAGCCGAAGATCTTGCACAAATGCGTGAAAAATTTACTAATTTAAATATGGGAGAGGTTACGCTCCAACAATTTGGATCACCCCAAGATATTTTGATTAGATTGCCAATACAACATGAAGATGAAAATCAAACCCAACTTATTGATAAAGTTAAAAATATTTTAGGTGATACAGTTGAAATTAGACGAACAGAATATGTAGGTCCTAAAGTGGGAGGGGAATTAATTCAAACTGCAACCTTGGCAACCTTTTTAGCACTTGTTGGTATTGCAATTTATATTTGGTTTCGTTATGAATGGCAATTTGCAATTAATGCCATTTTGGCAACATTTCACGATTGTATTACCATTGTGGGTCTTTTTTCTTTAACAGGTATGGAATTTAATTTAAATACTGTGGCGGCTATTTTAACAATAGCGGGCTTTTCAGTAAACGATACTGTTGTCCTTTATGATCGGGTACGTGATGAGTTAAAACGTTATAAAACGATGCCTTTATATGATTTGATTAACCTTGCTATTAATCATACCTTATCACGTACAATAATGACGAGTGGTTTAACACTTCTTTCAGTTATTGCGCTTTATATTTTTGGTGGGGAGGTATTATATGGCTTTTCTATAGCGCTTATTTGGGGCATCATTATTGGTACATATTCATCTATATGCGTTGCGACACCTCTTTTACTTTATATGCGTTTAAGGCCCAATACATTTATAAAAGAGAAAGAAAATCAGTCTCAGCTTTCTACTTAATGATTAATCAAAACATTGAGGGTTGAATATTTGTGGTTATCACTTTTAAAAAAAAATGATTATGATAGATATTTAACCATACTTTTTGTAAAATCTAAATTTCGAGAACCACTAGCTATTTTATACAATTTTAATTATGAAATTGCATACATAACAACATCAGTAAAAGATCCATTAATTAGTCTGATTAAAATACAATGGTGGCAGGACCAAATTGATTATATATATAAAGATGATCAATTTATTCCGCCAACACCTCTACTTCGATCTTTAAAAGTAATTATAAAAGAATTTTTTTTACCTAAAAATTTATTTACACAAATTTTTACAGCAAGAAAGATAGGTATAGAATTAAATGTTTTTGAAACAACAAACCAATTTATTGATTATGCGCGTGATACATCATCACCATTGATTATATTAACTTTATATATTTTACACCAAAATTTTAAAGAGCCACTTAAACATATTTCTGATAATATGGGTATAGCTTGGGTCATAATAGGATTATTAAGATCTTTTGCTCATTATTTAAAACAAGATAAAATTTTCTTGCCCCAGGATAGATTATCCTTTTGGAATGTTGATGTAAAAAATTTAACTGATTGTACGTCGTCACATTCTTTAATTCACTTAGCTCATGAAATGGTAAATAATGCAGAAGAATATTTAATAAAAATTAGAGAATACAGATCATTTATAACGAAGGATAATATGCCCGCTTTTTTTATTGGTTATCTTGCCGAATATTATATTAAACGTTTAAAGTGTTTTCGTTACAATATCTTGAACCCAAATTTGAATAAAAATAAAATTTACCCTCTTTTATGGTTGTGCTATCGAAAATTTTTTTTCTTTGGTAAGAATAAATATTTATTTTTCTAAAATTTTTACTAAGATATAATAAATTATAATTTACAAGGATTATAGGTATGTCTTTTGAATATTCTGAAAAAATGACAGAAGTATTAGCATCTAGGTTTTGTCATGATTTGATTAATCCTATTTCTGCGATTGCTAATGGCGTTGAATTGATAGAAGATGGTGATACAGAAATGGTTTTACAAGTTGCAAATCTTTTAACACAAAGTTCTAAACGGGCTATGGCTTTATTGCAATTTTTTCGTTTTGCGTTTGGATCAGCAGGAGCAGAAAAGCCTACGGGATCAAAAGATTTACTGAATTATGCACAAGAACTTTACACTGAAAACAAAATTGTATTTGATTGGCAAATAGATTTGGATAAAGTTTTAGCACCAGGTAATGGGAAGATTATTTTGTTGGCAGTTATGATATGTGCTGAAGCATTACCGAGAGGTGGTACAATAATAGTAAAATTTAGTACTGAAACTAAAGAAAATGTTTTGTTTGTGCAATCACAAAATAATGTAATAAAATTAAATCCAGAAATTCATGACGTTATATATAATAATTCTAGCAATCTTACACCAAGAACTTTACCACTTCTCTTATTAAATTATTGTATTAATAAATTTTTAGGTAAAGCAAATTATGAAATAGATGAAAAAGCAATTTTATTGAAGATTATACTACCTTCTATATCAAATGATTCATAACTTTTAAACAATAAGCAATATTAACCAACCTTTTTTTGTAAAGCCTCTTTACCTTTTTCTGTATTTTCATCTGGATCACGAAGAACATAACCACGTCCCCAAACAGTTTCAATATAATTGCTACCACCAGATGCATCAGCAAGTTTTTTGCGTAATTTGCACACAAACACATCAATAATTTTTAATTCTGGTTCATCCATACCACCATATAAATGATTTAAAAACATTTCCTTGGTTAAGGTGGTACCTTTGCGTAATGATAATAATTCCAAAATGGCATATTCTTTAGTTGTTAAGCTAATAATTTGCCCATTCATTTCGGCTGTCCCTGCATCTAGGTTGACAACTAATTTGCCTGTTTTAATAATTGATTCTGAATGACCTTTAGATCTACGTACAATGGCATGAATACGGGCAATTAATTCACGTTTATCAAAAGGCTTAGTCAAATAATCATCAGCACCAAAACCTAATCCTTTGATTTTACTATCTAATTCACTTAGTCCAGATAAAATCAAAATAGGTGTATTAATTTTTGCTGCACGTAAACGTTTTAAAACTTCATAACCGTCCATATCAGGCAGCATAAGATCAAGAAGAATTAAATCATAATCATAGATTTTACCAATTTCTAAGCCGTCTTCCCCAAGACCAGCTGTATCAACAACAAAACTTTCTGCCTGTAACATTAATTGTATGGTTTGGGCTGTTGATGGATCATCTTCGACCAGCAATACACGCATGATCTTTCCTCCAGATTTTAGTTTATTGAATGTTTAATAATTAATCTTATAGTCTAGCTTATCATATTGGTTAATTTTTGCAATTTTTATTAAGATTTATTAACAAATTGTTAATATTTATTGAATTTATTAGATTTAGAAATTTTATTTCATATAAAATTAATTTCATATAATATTCATATATTTATTTATAAAATAAGCAAATAAAATTCAATTAGGTTTAAAAAATAGAAAATTAGTTTGTTAAACAAATAATCTTATATTCTTTTTTGGGTTTTTTTATCAAAAAGATGGAAATGATCTAATGATGTATCTAAACCTATTTTTTGTCCTAATGTTAAATTTTGATTAGCAGGAACCCGAGCTACAAGACGTGTGTGATGATCAAGATTACCATAAATCAACGTATCTGATCCTAACGTTTCAATTAAGTTTATTGTCAGATTAAAAAAACCTGAATTTTCTCTAACAATACGTAAATGTTCTGGTCGTATGCCAAGAATAATTTCTTGATTAGCATTGACTGGTTTTAATAAAGGTATTGTATTTCCATAGCAAATTAATTGGTTGCCGGTTTGGTTTGTTATACTGGGTAAAAGATTCATAGAAGGCGATCCAATAAAATCTGCAACAAAAATTGTGGATGGTTTTTGATAAATATTAAGAGGCGTATCAATTTGCTCAGCTAAACCATTGTTCATAACAATGAGACGATCAGCTAAAGTCATGGCTTCAATTTGGTCATGTGTTACATAGAGAGTAGTAGTTTTGAGTCTACGTTGAAGTTCTTTTATTTCAATTCGCATTTGAACCCTTAATTTTGCATCAAGATTAGATAAGGGTTCATCAAAAAGAAAAGCTGTTGGTTGCCGAACAATGGCACGTCCCATTGCAACACGCTGGCGCTGTCCTCCGGAAAGTTCTCGTGGTTTTCTATTTAATAAAGTATTAATACCTAAAAGATCTGCTGCTTGGTTAACCCTATTTATGATTTCTTTTTTTGGTGTCCCTGCAATTTTTAAGCCATAAGCCATATTATTAAAAACAGTCATATGTGGATAAAGCGCATAATTTTGAAATACCATTGCGATATTACGTTCTTTAGGCTCAAGTTTGTTAACAATTTTATTACCAATGCTTATGTTACCCGATGTTATAGATTCAAGCCCAGCGACCATACGAAGAAGTGTTGATTTTCCACATCCTGATGGACCTACTATAACAATAAATTCACTTTCTTGGATTCCTACTGTTAACCCATGAATCACAGGGTGATTGTTATAACTTTTTTTAACCTCTTGAATATCAATAGTACCCATAATACACCTTATTTTAAAAATTTACTTTTCTATTTCTACAAGACCTTTAACAAAAAGCTTTTGCATGAGAGCTACGACTACTAAAGGGGGAAGTAATGCCAATATAGCGGTAGCCATAATCATATGCCATTGTGGGTCACTATCAGATACTGTGACCATACGTTGAATACCCATAACAATTGTGTAGAAAGATTCATCGGTTGTAATAAGTAAAGGCCATAAATATTGATTCCAACCATAAATAAATTGAATAACAAATAAGGCAGCAATAGTTGTACGAGAGAGAGGAAGCAAAATATTAAATAAGAATTGTAATGGACCGGAACCATCAATTCGTGCTGCTTCAAGTAATTCATCGGGGACAGTTAGAAAAAATTGTCTAAAAAGAAAAGTTGCTGTAGCTGATGCAATTAAGGGAATAGAAAGACCTGCATAAGAATTTAACATACCTAAATCAGCAACCACTTTATATGTGGGAATAATACGTACTTCAACAGGTAACATAAGAGTTAGAAAAATTAACCAGAAAACGGTACGTCTGAAAGGAAATTGAAAATAAACGATAGCATAAGCAGACATAAACGAAATGATAATTTTTCCAAATGCAATAAGAAGCGCCATAACTAAACTATTAAAAAGCATTTTTGCAACTGGGCCCCCAACAGCATTGTTAATGCCATGGGTTAAAAGATTTGAATAATTATCAATGAGTTGATTTCCTGGAAGTAAAGGTATTAATCCAGATGTAAAAGCATCTGAAGAATGGGTTGACGCAACAAAAGCAATCCAAATAGGAAAGACAATAATAAACCCGCCCAGGAGCAGAACTAAATGAGTAATTAAATTATGCCAGCGGCGATTTTCTACCATTAATATTGGACTCTTTTTTCGATAAATCTAAATTGTAAAAAAGTAAGAAAGCATACAATAATCATTAAAATAACTGATTGGGCAGCTGAACTTCCTAAATTAAGGCCAATAAAGCCATCATTAAAAACTTTGTACACCAAAGTTTCTGTAGCTTTAGCTGGACCACCTTTGGTTGTTGCATGAATAATGCCAAAAGTTTCAAAAAAATTATAAACAAGATTAATGACTAAAAGAAAAAATGTTGTTGGAGATAAAAGGGGAAAAATGATATTCCAAAAACGTCTTATAGGAGATGCACCATCAATGGCTGCTGCTTCGATTAATGAACGTGGTATAGCTTGAAGACCAGCTAAAAAGAAAAGAAAATTATAGCTTATTTGTTTCCAACCAGCGGCTATTACAATTAAGATAAGAGCATCAGTTCCGTTCAAATAATGATTCCATGGATACCCCATGAACTTTAATGAATAAGCTAAAAGACCAATGGTTGGATTAAATAAAAACCACCATAACACTCCACAAATGGCTGGTGCGATTGCGTATGCAGATGTTAAAATAATTTTATATGGGTTTGTGCCTTTAATTGTTTTATCTGCCATAGTTGCAAAAATTAAAGCTAATCCCATGGATAGTAATGTCGTAATAAAACTAAAAAATAAAGTTATCGATAACGAATAAAGATAATTTTGATCATGGAAAAGATAAATAAAATTATCTAAACCAACAAATTGACTTTTCAGACCAAAAGCATCTTCACGTAATACGGATTGATATAATGCTTGTCCTGCTGGCCAAATAAAAAATATTAATGTAACTAAAAGCTGTGGCAAAACAAGAAAAATTGCTAGTAGCCAATTTGAAAAAGTTACCCTTTTATGCATGATATAAAACTATTATAGGTTGCTCTAAAAATAGAGCAACCTATATAAATTATTTATTCAGCATTAGCGGATTGGAATTGACGTAACAATTCATTGCTGCGTTTAACAGCATCATCCAATCCTTGTTTGGCAGTTTTTTTGCCAGACCATACAGCTTCTAGTTCTTCTTCAATCACTTCACGAACTTGTACGAAATTACCCATTCTTAAACCTTTAGAATTTTCTGTAGGTTCTTTATTAGTGATTTCTTTAATTGCTATATCAGTTCCAGGATTTTTTTTATAAAAACCCTGTTGATCTGTAAGTTCATAAGCAGCTTTAGTAATTGGAAGATATCCTGTAAATTGATGCCAATCTGCTTGAACTGTAGGTGAAGAAAGATAAGTAAAGAATTTTGCAACGCCTTTATATTCTTCTGGTTTATGGCCATTTAAAACCCATAATGTTGCCCCACCAATAATACTGTTTTGTGGAGTTTTAGTGATATCAGACCAATAAGGCATCATTCCCACGCCAAAATCAAATTTTGCATTTTTTTTGACACCACCATATCTACCTGATGTTGTCATAAACATGGCACATTCACCACTGTAGAATTTTGGTGTGCTGTCATCACCCCGACCACCATAATCAAAAATTTTACTTTTTTGCCATTCTGCCAATTGGGCAATATGTTTAATTTGGGCTGGTTTATTAAGAAGTAATTCTGTATTTAATCCAGCATAACCATTGGCATTAGTTGCAATAGGTAAATTATGCCATGCACTGAAATTTTCAAGTTGTGTCCAAGATGGCCAACCAACTGTAAAACCACAAGGATAACCTGCAGCTTGAATTTTTTTTGCATATTCACCAACCTCTGACCAAGTTTTTGGAGGTTGATCTGGGTTTAACCCAGCTTTGCGAAACGCATCTTTATTATAATAAAAAACTGGGGTAGAGCTATTAAAAGGTAGAGAAAGAAGATGACCATCTTTATCACTATAATATCCTGATACAGGGGATAAATAAGATTTAGGATCAAAAGATTCTTGTGTATCTTGCATTAATTTGTAAACGGGATAAATGGCCCCTTTGGCAGCCATCATTGTAGCTGTCCCTACTTCAAATACTTGCACAATATGTGGTTGTTGTTTAGCACGAAAGGCAGCAATAGCCCCCGTCATAGTTTCGGCATAATTGCCTTTATAAACAGGAATAACTTTATATTCTTTTTGTGATGCATTAAAGCCTTCAACCATTTTGTTAACTTTATCACCAAGTTCACCACCCATGGCATGCCAAAACTGAATTTCAGTTTGTGCAAATGCTGTTTGGCTAAACCCAAATAAAATAGAACTTATAAAAATATGACGTAATATTTTAAAAGACATGAAACTCCCCTTTAATAATAAATACATCCTTGAATGAATTATTCTATGTACTTATTTATAGAATGATTCATTCTAAGAATCTTATCTAATTTAATATACTCTAATCATCTTTTTGAATTTTAATCAAGGAGAAGAAAAAATAATTATTTTAATATTGGTAATTAATTATTTTGTAGGGGTAGGTCTATCGGTACTATAGTCATAAAATCCTTTTTTCGTTTTTCTACCTAACCATCCTGCTTCAACATATTTGACCAATAAAGGACATGGTCTATATTTACTGTCAGCTAATCCTTCATAAAGAACTTTCATAATAGAAAGACAAGTATCAAGACCAATAAAATCAGCTAATTCTAATGGGCCCATAGGTTGGTTAGTTCCCAATTTCATGGCTGTATCAATTGATTCGACAGATCCAACACCCTCATGAAGGGTGTAAACAGCTTCGTTAATCATAGGTAATAAAATACGATTAACAATAAAGCCTGGAAAATCTTCGGCTATAGCTAAAGTTTTACCAAGTTTTTCTGCAACATGTGTGATAGTAATAAAAGTTTTTTCATCCGTGCCCAATCCTCGAATAACTTCAATTAATTGCATAATAGGTACTGGATTCATAAAATGCATTCCAATAAATTTTTCTGGCCGCTGTGTTACAGCGGCAAGTTTTGTAATTGAAATAGAAGAAGTATTAGTTGCAATAATAGAATGCTCAGGAAGTATAGAGCATACTTCTTTAAGAATTTTTGATTTTACTTCTGGATTTTCTGTGGCAGCTTCAATAACAAGATCACACTTACTTAAGGAATTTAATTGTGAATGTATTTTTATTTTTTCTAAAATTGATTCTTTTTGGTCTTGTTTGATAATATTTTTTTTGATTTGGCGATCTAAATTTAATCCAATAGCTGTTAAAACTTTATTTAATTGATTTGGGTTAGTATCAATAATTTGAACCTGATAATTATTTTGTGCACAAACATGGGCAATACCTGTACCCATTTGTCCTGCACCAATAACCCCAATGGTGTGGATAGGTAGTGGGGTGATAGTTGCTTCATTTTTGAAATGATTGGTTTGTAAAACAGTGCTCATCATAAACTCTTATTAGTTAAGTTTGTTAAGAAAATCTGGAATAATTTCAAATAAATCACCAACCAACCCATAATCAGCAATTTGGAAAATAGGGGCATCTGGGTCTTTGTTAATAGCAACAATAATTTTGCTATCTTTCATGCCTGCAAGATGTTGTATAGCACCAGAAATACCCACAGCAATATAAAGGTCAGGAGCAACAACCTTACCTGTTTGTCCCACCTGATAATCATTAGGGACATAACCTGCATCAACAGCAGCACGACTTGCTCCAACAGCAGCACCAAGTCTATCTGCTAGCTTTTCTAATAATTTAAAGTTTTCTCCACTTTGTAATCCACGTCCGCCTGCCACAATAATTTTGGCAGAATTTAATTCTGGTCTTTCTGATTTGCTTAATTCTTCGCTTACAAATTGGGATAAAGATTGGGAAGGTTTTGTTTCTACTTTTTCAATGGCAACGGGTGATGCTTGTTCTATAAAAGCTTCAAAACTCGCTGTTCTTACGGTTAGGATTTTAATTTTATCTTGAGTTTCCACCGTTGCTAAGGCATTACCCGCATAAATAAGACGTGTAAAAACAGAAGGGCTTTGTACAGAAGTGATTTCTGAAATTTGGCTAACATCTAACATGGCTGCCAATCTTGGCATGTAACTTTTACCATAACTTGTAGCTGCGGCTAAAATGTGGTTATAAGAAGATGCTAAGGTTGAAATAAATTCGGCGGTATTTTCTGCTAACCCATATTTATAAGAAATATCATCACATAATAAAATTTTATTAACATTTTTAATTTTAGCTGCTTGATTAGCTACAGATTGGCAATTGTATCCAATAATTAATATGTCAACTTTGTTATCAATTTGTTGTGCTGCAGTTACGCAGTTAAGTGTTGCAGCTTTAAGAGTTTGATTGTTATGTTCTGCAATAATTAAAACGGTCATGATAAAACCTTGGCTTCATTTTTTAATTTTTCAACAAGTTCGGCGACATCTTTGACTTGTTTACCTGCCTGTCGCTTTGGTGGTTCAGTTACTGTTAAAATACGTATTCTTGGTTTAAGATCAAGATTAAGATCATTTAAAAAAATAGATTCCAAAGGTTTTTTCTTTGCTTTCATAATATTGGGTAATGATGCATAACGTGGCTCATTTAATCTAAGGTCAGTGGTAATAAGAGCAGGCAATTTACATAACAAGGTTCTAAGCCCACCATCAACTTCGCATGTAACTTCAACATGCTGATCTTGAATTTTTACTTTTGATGCAAATGTAGCTTGAGGCCAATTAAGTAATCCTGCCAACATTTGACCTGTTTGATTACAATCATCGTCGATGGATTGTTTACCCATAATAATAAGTTCAGGTTTTTCTTTATGAGCGATGGTTTGTAAAATTTTAGCAATTGCTAAGGGTTCTAAATCTTCATTTGTAGCAATATGAATTGCGCGGTCCGCACCCATTGCCAGCGCAGTTCTTAATGTTTCTTGAGATTGTTGGGGGCCAATAGAAACACAAATTACTTCGTTTGCCTTATTTTGTTCTTTTATTCTAATTGCTTCTTCAACAGCAATTTCATCAAAAGGATTCATAGACATTTTTACATTGGTAGTCTCAACGCCACTTTGATCTGATTTAATTCGAATTTTAACATTAAAATCAATCACACGTTTAACTGGGACCAGAATTTTCATTTATTGATGCCTTACCAATTGGATATTTATATGTTGCTATGAATTTGGTTAAGTTTTGCGGTCGGAAAGTAAGCTTCCTCTGAAAATATGTCAAGAAAATCTTAAAATGTATATAATTTATTTTAACGGTTTTCCCCAGGTTTCCATAATATATCATCTTTCCCTAGATTATTATGATAACGTGCTAAAACGAAAAGATAATCTGATAATCGATTCATATATTGCAATATTACAGGATTAATAGATTCTTTTGCAGCTAAAGCACATATATATCTTTCAGATTTTCTAACCAGCGTACGTGCTAAATGAAGGTAAGATGCAAGTTCAGATCCCCCGGGTAAAACAAATGAATTTAAAGGAGAAAGTTTAAGATTAATTTGATCAATTTCTTTTTCTAATCTTGTAACTTGTGTTACAGCCATACGTAATCTTTGTTTTGCGCTTATGTTTTTTTCTATTGGCACACAAAGATCGGCACCTAAATCAAAAAGATCATTTTGAATATAAGTAAGATTTAATTGTGTTTGAGGATGAGCATAACTATAAAAGCGAGCCAGTCCTAAAACAGCGTTAGTTTCATCTACAGAACCAAATGCTATAACTCGTATATTATATTTTGAAACTCTTTTACCGTTTCCTAGAGAGGTTTTTCCCTTATCACCACCTTTAGTATATATTCGGTCAAGTTTTACCAAGATGAACCTTGTTCAAACGTATTAAGATTTTATGTTATAAGTTATTTTTAATGAGTATTCATATTAAATAATATTAATAAAATAAAAAGAACAATGGCTAATCCTTGTAATCCAACACGCCACCGCATAAAAAAATTTCCATATTTTTTTGAAACTTCGCCACCTTTGATCATTGTAAAAATACCTAAAAATAGGGCTATAAGTGTTGCAAACATAACAATAATCAAGCTATAAAAAACAAAATTATTTAACATATTCATTCTAATTATTATAAGAGATGCTTTTAAGGTTAGATCATTATAAAATAGGCAGATAGTTAAATCTATAAAATAGTAAGTATAAATTAACCCTACATATATTATGTAGGGTTAATTTAAAAATATATCTTTATTTTCTGTAAAACTAACAGAAAAATTTTCCTTAGGAGATTTATTTAAGGAATACTACAAGGATTATCAGTATTTAGAATTTTTAAGGTCAGGTGGGCTCATGATTTTATTCACCCTCAACTATTAAATTGTATATAATAATTATATAAGAAATTAATTCTTACTTTCAAGTTAAGAAGCTTTTATTAAGAATCTAAGGAGATAATATTATGAATAAAAACTATTGGTTTGAAGATATGTCTAGGGTAGCTTCAGGATTTTTAGGCAGTTTAAGCTCATTTCGTCAAGAATTAGAAATATGGGTTCAAGATTGTGTCGAACGTTTATTAATGCGAATAAATTATGTAAAACGAGAAGAATTTGAAGTTGTAAAGGCAATGGTGGCGCAAGCTCGTGCAGATCAAGAAATGTTAAAAGAACGTTTAGATAAGTTAGAAAAAACAAATTTCAAATAACTCTAATAACCTACTATATGTAGTGATAAACTGTTGACCGCCTACTATTAAAATTATAAACTAGCAAAACTTTGGTTAATTATTTTAGAGGTAGTTTTGTTAAATCATAATAGAGAAATAGTGCACTCTAATCCAATTAATATTGTTGAAAAAGTTATAGAAGCATATGGTTGGCAATTTGACCGTTACAATGTGCAAGAAATAGCGGCACAAATACGTGGCCAATGGTGTCAATACAAAATGCATTTTGTTTGGGACCAAGAATTAGAAGCACTAATATTTTCTAGTTTTTCTGATCTATGTATTCCTGATTACAAATATCCTGAAGTTATAGAGCTTGTATCTATTATTAATCATAAATTATGGTTAGGCCATTTTGCTTTAAATAAAGATTTGTTGGTTCCTGTTTTTCGTCACACAATACTTTTAAAAGGTGTTAAAAATATGGGGGTTGAACTTTGCCAAGATCTTATTGATACAGCTCTTATTGAATGGGAACGTTTTTATCCTGCGCTACAATATGTTTTATGGTCTGATCAAAAACCATATGATGCCTATACAATGGCAGCCTTTGATGTTGTAGGTAGTGCATAATTTATACATATAATGAGTTTTGATTTTAATTTAGTTTTAGTTGGTTGTGGCAAAATGGGGCAAGCTTTGCTTCATGGGTGGGTACAACAAAAAACTATTGATGTTTCAAAAATTATTGTTATTGATCCACATTGTAATGATCTTGCCTTGTGGTCTAATCAGGGGATTAAAATATTTTCACATTCTGACGCAATACCAAATAATTTTAGACCATCTCTTATTGTTTTAGCAATAAAACCACAACATTTTGAAAATGTATTAATTTCCTATAAAAGATTTGTTGATAAAGATACAGCTTTTTTGTCAATTGCAGCTGGTATTACGTTTAAATTTATGGAAAGGATTTTGGGTACCCCAGTTTCCTTAATACGGGCGATGCCAAATATTGCTGTTTTGGTGCAATCTTCTATTACAGTTTTATGTTCTAACAAATGGGTCAATAAGCAACATCAGGAAATATCAGATAAAATTTTGAAAGTTGTAGGGGATGTAATTTGGATTGAAAATGAAACATTATTTGATCCAATTACAGCATTAAGTGGTAGTGGCCCAGCTTACATATTTTTTTTAGCAGAATGTATGATTAAAGCTGCAATTAAAGGAGGGCTTCCATTTGATTTGGCTGAAAATTTAGTACGTAAAACTTTAATTGGATCAGCCTTTTTATCTAAAGAATTAGTTTTAGAAACATTTGCGAATTTACGTACAAAGGTTACAAGCCCCGGAGGAACAACAGAAGCTGCCTTAAATTATTTAATTCATGAAAGTAATTTTGAAGAGATAATTGAAAAAGCAATTGATCAAGCAGTTAAACGAGCTTTTGATCTTTCAAAATAATATCGCATTGCAAAATATATAAAATATAAATAGAAAAAATAATTTAAAAATGACGAGTTTCTCTAAAAATGGCGGATTTTAAAGGGAAATAATTTTATGTTGCATCGCAACAAATAATGAGTTATAGTGATTTTGTAATTAACCAACACCTACCAATATAAAGAGAAGTTATCATGGCTAAAACACAAAATTCTTATCAAAAAGATACTAAATCATTTTCTACTCAGCCTATGGATTTTACATCTATGTTTAATGAATTCAATCGTGCTTTTGGGGAATTTGGCAATTATTTTTCTCCAGCTAATTTATCTATGTTTAATATGGATACTTTTGTATCAGTACAACGCCGTAATGCAGAAGCTATTACAACAGCACACCAAATGGTTTTTCAAAATGTACAAGCTTTAGTTCAAAAACAAGTGGAACTAGCCCAGCATGCAATTGAAGAGCTTAACCATATGAATCAGAATTTAATTTCTGCACATTCACCTGAAGAAAAAGTAGCCTGTCATATTGCAAATACCAAAGTGGTTTTTGAACAAGCTATATCTAATATACGTGAATTAAATGATATGGCACAAAAAGCTAATAACGAAGCAGTAAATGTTTTAACAAAGCGCTTTTCAGAAAATCTTGAAGAAATAAAAACAGTTCTTTCTAAAAAGAATTCCCATAAATAATAAAAATTGAAACCAATTTTAATGGACCGTTTTTATAACGGTCCATTTTTTATGGAAAAAATTATTTAAATAAGTAAAAAGTAAATTTACTTACTGAGAGAAAGGAATTTTTGTGTTACAGCCAGAGCTTGTCATTAAAGTTGTAGCTATGCCAAAAGATATTAACCCTGATGGTGATATGTTTGGGGGATGGATTTTAAGTCAAATGGATTTAGCAGCCTATTTGCATGCACGTAAACTTTCTTCTACAAATATTGTAACAGTTGCTATAGACAATATAGTTTTTCATAAACCTGTTTTTGTGGGGGACTGCTTGGTATGCTATGCTTTGACAGAAAAGATCGGACGAACAAGTGTAACAGTTAAAGTAGAAGCAATGGTTGAACGTAAGGGTAGTCATTTAAAAGAACAAGTGACAGAAGGACGGTTTGTTTTTGTAGCTATTGGGCCAGACCGTAAACCAATTCCCATTATCAATAATAATGAAATTTAAAAATTTTAAATTATATAGGAATACGTAATTTAGCTCTAAGACCACCTTGCGGAGAATCATCCAGCACCAAATCACCTCCGTGACTTCTGATAATATCACGTGCTATGGTTAAACCTAATCCAACCCCCCCTGTTTGAAGATTACGTGATTTTTCTAAACGAAAAAATGGTTTAAATACTTCCTCTCTCTTTTCCTCTGGTATACCTGGCCCATCATCATCAATAGTAATATCTATATTTTTGCCTATTTTTTGGCAAGTAATGATAACATACCTGCTGTAACGTTGGGCATTATTAATAAGATTGGTAAGACAGCGTTTAAAGGCAATTCTGCGAATAGGTAAAATGGTATCATCATCAATAGTTAATTTTAATGTATAATCAGGTTTTTGAAATCCTGAAATAAATTCTTCCAAAAAAATTTTAATATTTGTTGCAATAGATTGTTCTGTTCCTTCACCACGTGCAAAAGCAAGATATTCTTCCACCATTTTTTCCATATCACTTAAATCTTCTTTAAGCCCATCAATATCTTGATTTTGTTCAACCATAGCCAATTGTAATTTCATACGCGTTAAAGGAGTACGTAAATCATGTGATACCCCAGCAAGCATTTCTGTGCGTTGGTTAATTTGTCTTTTAATTCGATCACGCATTCGGTTAAAAGCGGTTGCAGCTTGTCTGACCTCCGTTGCACCTTTAGGTTTGAAAGGTTCTGTTTCGCGACCTTTCCCAAATTCTTCTGCAGCTTTAGCTAAAGTTTTAATAGGAATAATTTGATTGCGCATAAACGTTATAGCTATTCCATATAAAATAAAAGAACTTCCAATCATCCATAAAATAAAAACATATGTTGTTGAACTAAATAAACGCCGACGTGGGGTAGAGATGTGTAAAAGACCATCTGGAAGCTGAAGTCTTATTTCAATAGATTTTTCTTCTGATCTGCTATCAATAAGAAATGGAATATTAATGTATTCTGATAGAGCATTATTAAATTTTTTATCTACAAAATTTTCAGGCATAGAGAAAGCAATAGAAGTTGGAAGAATACCTTTGGGGATAAAATACATAGATAAATCCATATTTTTATCTGCTATAGTAAAAAGTGTTTTATAATTATCCGAATTTTGATCCTTTGCCATAAGATCAATAACAGTTGTAATATCACCAGCTACACTGTTAGCTAATCTTCGTGTTACAGTATCCCAATGGCTATTATAAAAAAACCAAGTTGCAATAATCTGTAATAAAATCATTGGAGTTACAATTATAAGAATAGACCTACCCAAAAGAGAACGTGGTAGAGATCTATTAATAAAACGAGAAATTTTAATTGGTGTCACAATATTAATCTAACATTATTAATCTAATATTAATCTGATTGAAGTAAATAACCTCGACCTCGAACAGTTTGTAAATATCGGGGATAACGGGGATCTTTTTCAATTTTACGTCTTAATCTAGTTATTTGAACATCAACAGCTCTCGTTGTGGCAGCTTCTTCTGAAGATTGTTGGCATAATAATTCTCTACTGACTGGTTGTCCCATATGATTTACTAAGATATCAAGAAGATCAAGCTCCACTTTTGTTAAACGTATTTCATTATCACCATTACGTAGTATACGTTTTTTTGTTTCATATATCATATTTCCAATACGAACAACTTTGGCAATGTCTGCAACACTATTCTCATTAAGTGATATACGGCGAAGAATGGTGCGAATACGAAGTACTAATTCTCTAGGATCAAAAGGTTTTGTTAAATAATCATCAGCCCCATGTTCCAGCCCATTTATACGATCTTCAGCTTCTCCCATTGCTGTTAACATAAGAATAGGCACTGTACTTTTTTGTCTTATGAAACGAGCCAAACTTAATCCATCTTCACCAGGCATCATAATGTCTAAAACAATAAGATCAAAAGATAAATTCTCTATTTGTTGTCTGGCAAGAACAGTATTCTCTGCAGTTGAAACGTGAAATCCTTGACTAAAAAGATATTTTTGTAAAAGCTCTCTTAAGCGAGTATCATCATCGACTACTAATATGTGTTTGATTTCTGTGCTCATACTGTTTCAATTTTTATAATATATATTCAAATAAAATTGAAAATTAATATATTGCTCTTTAAAAATATTGACTTAAGTTATCATTTATAAATTAAAATTACTATTGCAAAACTATTAAAATATTGATTAGTTAATTTAAAATAACAAAAATTTTTGCCATAGGCAAAACCTATCAATTATTTTATATTTAGAGTATAATCAATATTATAAAAACAAAATTATTTAGGGATGGAAATTATGTCAGAAATAATACCTTTTGATGAACGTGACGGTAAAATATGGTTTGATGGAAATTTAGTACCGTGGCGTGATGCAAAAATTCACGTTCTTACCCATGGTTTACATTATGCGGATGCGGTTTTTGAAGGTATACGAGCTTATAATGGTCGAATATTTAAGTTAACAGAACATAGTCAAAGATTAATTAAATCTGCAGAAATTTTGGGTTTTTCAATACCCTATTCTCTTACAGAAATTAATGAAGCGACATTGCAAGTTATGAAAACTCAAACACTTCAAGATTGTTATATAAGACCAGTTGCGTGGCGTGGAAGTGAAATGATGGGTGTATCTGGCCAGGCAAATAAGGTACATGTGGCTATAGCTGTATGGGAATGGAAAAGTTATTTTTCTCCAGAATTAAAGGCCAAAGGTATTCGTTTAAACATGGCTAAATGGCGTAGACCAAGTCCCGAAACTGCACCTACACAAAGTAAAGCTTCTGGTCTTTATATGATTGCAACTATGAGTAAACATGACGCCGAAAAGCAAGGATATGCCGATGCTCTTATGTTAGATTATCGAGGATACATTGCCGAATCAACAGGAGCCAATATTTTCTTTAGATTTGGTGACGATCTACATACACCTATAGCTGATTGTTTTCTTGATGGAATCACAAGAAGAACCGTAATTGAACTTGCCAAAAAAAGAGGTATCAAAGTTATTGAGCGATATATAAAGCCAGAAGAATTAGAAAAAGCAGAAGAAGCTTTTTTAACTGGAACTGCAGCTGAAGTTACACCAATTGGATCAATAGGATCTTATCGGTTTACTGTTGGATCATTAACCCATCAATTAATGGAAGATTATAATAAATTGGTTAGAAGTATACCGTCAACGGTATCTACGGCCGCTTAATTTTTTACAGTTTTTGCATTTGATAAGGAAAGCCAGGTATCTCGTTTTTGAAGATCTTGCTTTTGTACTTTTACCCAATTTTTGGTTTTATTTGTTATTTCAAGTTTCCAAAAAGGTGCATCTGTTTTTAACCAATCTATAATAAATTGACAAGCTTCAAATGCTGTGTGTCGATGTTCAGCTGCGGCTACAACGAGAACAATTTGTTCACCTGGATGTAAGATACCATAACGATGAATAATTAAGCTTTTTGACAATTTCCAATTTTGGATTGCGTAAGCTTCAATTTCAGTTATTTTTTTTTCAGTCATACCAGGATAATGTTCAATGACCATAGAAATAAGTTGGGGATTAGTTGCCATATCCCTTACTAAGCCTAAAAAACTAACTACGGCGCCAATCTGATGGTTATCGGCGATTATTTTTTTGACTTCTTGTCCAAAATTAAAATTCTTTTTTTGCAGATAAATCATTTATCCACCTGTAACCGGAGGAAAAAAAGCAATTTCATCAGTATCTTTAATTAAATCATTAAAAGAAGCGTATTCTTGATTAATAGCAACTTTAATTAGTTTTGTATTTTTAAAGATGGTAGCATAAGAAGAATTGTTTTTAACAAGCCATTGACATAAATCTTTAACAGTTAAAATATTTTTAGGTAAAAAAATATCTTCTTGTTCTTTGTTAATTTTATCACGAACCCAAGAAAAATATAAAATTTTAACCATTTGCTTTAATATATTTTAATCCTGCCTTTAAATAATCATACCCAGTGATTATAGTAAAAATTGCAGCGATCCAAAGACCAATTTGGCCAATAAGATTAACATGCAAAAAAGCAGGTGTTATATTTTGTATAATTAAAAAGCCAAGCGAAATCATTTGAGCTAATGTTTTCCATTTGGCCAAGGTACTTACAGGCATAGTTACTTGTGTATTGGCAAGAAATTCTCTGAGCCCTGATACTAAGATTTCACGACATAAAATAACAAGAGCAGGAATTACTGTCCAATTTTCAATTATATTTGTAGCTGTAAGCATTAAGATAAGAGTTGCAATAAGCAATTTATCAGCAATGGGATCAAGGAATTTCCCTAATGCAGATACTTGGTGCCAACTTCTTGCTAAATAACCGTCAAGATAATCTGTGATACATGCAATAATATAGAGAAGGAGCATAAGCCAACGTATAGTGTCGCCTGGTATATAAAATAATATAACAAGTAAGGGAATAGAAAAAATACGAAATAAAGTTAAAAGATTGGGTATATTGCTCATAAAAAACATAAGAATATTAAAAATTATATTATATTCTTAATATAGACTGTCTTTGAATACAATTGTTTATTGATCCATTACCTACTGATCATGAAAATAAGCATAGATACCTTCGGCAACTTTTTGATCGATACCTTTAACTTGGACAAGTTCATGAATAGAAGCCGAGCTTATTTGCTGGAGAGAGCCAAAATGATTATACAAAGCTTTTTTTCGCTTTGGGCCAATACCAATGATTTGATCAAGAGTAGAAAAACTTAATTTTTTTTCACGTTTTGAACGATGGCTTGAAATTGCAAAACGATGGGCTTCATCTCTTAATCTTTGCAAATAATGAAGCAAAGGATCATCTTTCTTGAAAGAAAAAGGTGCTTGGTCTTTAATAAAAAATCTTTCTTGCCCAGCATTACGATGGGGGCCTTTTGCAATACCAATAGCAATAATATGGGTTAATTTTAATTCTTCTAAAATTTTTTGTGCAACGTTTAATTGTCCTTGACCCCCATCAATTAAAATAACATCCGGTAGTAAATTCATACTATCATCATCAGACTTTTGTAAGTGGGCGAAACGTCTTTTAAGAACTTGGGCTAACATAGCATAATCATCATTTAATTTAATGGGATTATTTTGATTATTTTGGACAATAAATTTACGATAAAATTTTTTTTCAAACCCTTGGGATCCAGCTACAATCATAACACCAAAAGGATCAGTTCCTTGTAGATGGCTATTGTCATAAACTTCGATACGGGATAAAGGTTTAGTAAGATTAAAAAAATCTGACATTTTATCTAATAAATCTTGATTTCCTAACATAACAGAAATATGACGTTTAAGTGCTTCTTTAGCGTTGTAAAGAGCTTGCTCTAGAATTCGATTTTTTTCGCCATATTTAGGAATATTGATTGTAACTTTGTGCCCAGCTATTTGTGATAAAGCATTTTGTATTAGATCAATATCTGGAATTGAATGGCTAAGAATTATTGTATTAGCTGGCTTCCTTTGGGTATAAAAATGACTGATAAATTGTGAAAGTATTTCTTCACTTTCAATTGTGTCATTGGAATTTGGAAAATAGGCGCGATTACCATAATTAGTATGATTGCGTACAAAAAAAACTTGAACACAAGTTTGGTTATTTTTTTGAGCAACAGCAATGATATCGGCATTTTTTAAGTTGCTAAAATGAATAGTTTGTTGAGTTTGTATTTGGGTAAGAGCACGGATACGATCGCGATAAAAAGCTGCCTCTTCATAGGATTGGTTGTCGCTAGCTTTTTGCATATGCTGCCCCAATTTTTGTTGTATGTCACTTTTTTTACCTTCTAAAAATGCTTTAGTTTCTTGGACTAATTCTTGATACTGGTGTTCAGAAATACGATTTACACATGGTCCTGAACAACGCTTAATTTGATATAAAAGGCAAGGCCTTGTGCGATTAGAAAAAACATGGTCATTGCAAGATCTTAAAAGAAAAGCTTTTTCTAAGGCAACAATTGTTTCATCAACACTTTGTGATGAAGCAAAAGGACCGTAATAATCAGCATTAATTTTTTGTGGGCCTCTATGTTTATAAATTCTTGGAACAGGATGATCTTTTGTAATAACAATAAAGGGGAAAGATTTATCATCTCTAAGTAAGATATTATAACGTGGTGTATGATGTTTAATTAAATTATTTTCAAGCAATAACGCTTCAGCTTCATTTCTTGTAGTTGTAATTTCTATAGATCTAGTTTCAGATACCATGCGACGTAATCGGTTATTAAGCCGATTATCTGCAGCATAACTTTTAACACGTTTATTTAAATTTTTTGCTTTGCCTACATAAAGAACGCGCCCTTCATGGTTCAACATACGGTAAACACCTGGTAATGTTGGAAGATGCTTTGCTTCTTTAGCAATAAGGGACAATCCCTTACTTAAAGCTTGCCCATCAATAATAATGTTAATTTCTGTTGTATTAATATCAGTGAAGTCAGTCATTATAAATTAATTTTACGACATTTTTCGATGACGTACAATTTTTACTCCAACGCTTTCTGCATTATCGAATACATCTAATTTTTCAATTTTTATAATAGTTTTTAAAATAGTCGGTTTTGTAAAACAATGAGCACATATTCGCTCAGCAAGTGTTTCAATTAAGTTTATATGTTCATGTGCTATTAATTGAGTAATTTCATTTGTCAATTGGCTGTAACAAACAACATTTTTAAGTGAGTCACCCAAGTGATGATACGAATGAACAAAAATCTCAAGGTTTAATCGAATACGTTGTAATTGTTTTTTTTCATAATTATGAACACCAATAGATGCTAAGAGAATAAGATCTTTAATAAAAATGGATGTTAATAATTTTTTAGCTAGAAAAGTACGAGGATAAAATATTTTTGAAAAAAACTGCTTCATATACATCAATTTTTTCTGCCTGGAACAATCCATCCTAAATGTTCGCCACCATCCAGCGCAATAATTTGACCCGTTAAAGCAGGGGTGTTTAATATAAATTGTATAGTATTATTAATATCATCTAATGTTGCGCCATGGTGTAAAGGCATGGAATAACATTGTTCTAAAAATTCTTGTTCTGTTTGATGAATGCTTTGCAAGGTAGGACCCGGACCAATTGCATTAACACGAATTTTGGGTGCCAGAGCTAAAGCTAAGGTACGTGTAAGTGTCCAAAGCCCCATCTTTGATACTGTATATGAAACAAAATAAGGTGTAAGTTTTAAAACCCGTTGATCAAGTATGTTAATAATATTACCGTTTATTTCTTGTTTTGCAAAGTCTTGGCTTAAAATAAATGGGGCGTGTAAATTTATTTCCATATGTTTATGCCAGGATTCGGTATTTGCAGTATGAATTGAATCAAATTCAAAAATTGACGCATTATTGATCAGACAAGTAATTGAGCCAAAAAATTTGATGGCTTTTGGTATAAGAGTTTTGACTTCATTTTCATGAAATAAATTTGCCTTAATAGGATAAGCTTGTCCGCCATTTGTAATAATAGTATGAGCAACTTCTTCTGCCTCTTCAGCAGAATTATGGTAATGAATGATCAATGACCAATTTTGCTTTGCAAGATCTAAAGCTATAGAACGGCCAATTCGTTTTCCAGCGCCAGTGACTAAAGCAATTTTTTTTAATTCCATAAAAATCTCTTATATTTTAAATAAGTTTTAATCAAAGAAAAACATTAATCCTCCAACAATAACCCATGTCGGTAGGATAAAGTTTCTTTACCAACTATTTTTGCAATTGTATCACCTGGCCTGACCATTTTATGTTGTCTTTTTGATAATAAAAGACCTGTTGTATTACTATAAATAGGTTCACGGATTTGAAGATCAAGAAGATGTGGTTGAATAATTTCTGCAACAAGATCACCTTGATGAATTATACTACCTAAAGAATGCTTATAACAAACAATCCCTGCTATTGGGGATCGTAAAACGTCACATGCAGCTAGATCTGTAGCTTCACATAAAGGTTTAGGTAAAGGAGGGGGTATACCTTTGATAATAAAGCGACGTTGCATAAAATTAAATAATCTTATGGCATCTTGGTGTGCAAGATTATCATCAACATCTGTTTGTCCACGATATTCAATAGTCCCGGCCATACATGCGGCAGGAATAGGATAATTGGGAAATGTTTGAGCCAATTTTGACCATAATGTACTTAACGCTTCATCAAAAGAATGTCCCCCTGAATCTGCACATAATAAAACAGCTTGGCTATGTATATCACATGCAAGATCTTGTGCAGCAGGCCAGTGATCTGGAATTAGAAAAAGATGCATTAAAGCGTCATCATCACAATGGAGATCAAAAACAAAATCAGCATCAAAAGCCAATTTCAATAAAGATAGTTTTAATGCATTTAATTCATTTGTAATTTTTTGTTTTTTTAAAATTTCATCTATTGTTTGGCGAATAATGTTAACATTTTTTTCTGGATTCTGTGTAAGTTTCCCTTCTAAACAAGGCACAGTTTCTAAATATAAATCCGGCCATGCACGATTAAAATTACCTTTACCAGATAGTTCATAACGTCCCACTAAATTTCCATTTAAGATTTGCCCAAGGCCGATGGGGTTAGCAACAGGTACTAAAACAATTTCTCCAATAATATTATTTTCTTGTTCAGCTTTTTTCAAAAGATGATTTAAATGATATAAAACAAGCATACCTGGTGTTTCATCTGCATGAAGAGAAGCTTGAAGATATATTTTAGGTCTAGCACCTTTTGTACCATAACGATAAACTGCAAGTTGTCTTTTGGTTAAAGGACTATTTGATAAAAGATCTATATATTCACTATTTTGTATCATTGGAAGATGCTTTGAAATATTATAAGTAAGAGATTTTTATTTACATCGTATAATAGAATAGAAATTTATAAATTTTATGTAAATTGGTCGTTATGATTTTAGAACAAAATAAATTACCTTTATTAGATTATCTTAATGAAAAACAAAAGCAAGCTGTAGTATCAACAAAAGGGGCTGTGCTTGTGTTAGCTGGTGCGGGTACAGGAAAAACTAGGGTATTAACATACCGTTTTGCTTATCTTGTTCTATCAGGCCAGTCTGGATTACATCAGATTTTAGCTGTTACTTTTACAAATAAAGCTGCCTTTGAAATGAAAGATAGAATAACAAAACTTATAAATCGCCCAATCGAAGGCTTATGGCTTGGGACCTTTCATGCTCTTGCTGCAAGAATTTTGCGTAATCATGCAGAAATTGTTGGATTAGAAAAAAAATTTACGATCCTTGATATAGATGATCAAGTACGTCTTTTAAAACAAATTTTATCCCATGAAAATATTAGCGAAAAAAAATGGCCAGCAAAAGTATTACTTTCTTATATCCAACGATGGAAAGACCGGGGATTGAAACCTAACATGGTGAGTCCAGAAGAAACCAAAGGTCTAGCAGATGGAAAGCTTCTCGATATTTATCAACTTTATCAAGAAAGATTATTAGCACTTAATGCGTGCGATTTTGGTGATCTTTTATTACATAATTTGGATATTTTTCAAAACCATTCTGATATTTTAAAGCGTTATCAACATCAATTTCGCTATATCATGGTTGATGAATATCAGGATACGAATACAGCTCAATATCTTTGGTTACGATTGCTTGCTCAAGAACATGGAAATATTTGTTGTGTTGGGGATGATGACCAATCGATTTATGGATGGCGTGGTGCAGAAATCACAAATATTTTAAAGTTTGAAAAAGATTTTCCAAATGCTGATGTTATCCGATTAGAAAATAATTATCGATCAACAGGACATATTTTGGCCACCGCATCAGGTTTAATTGCGCATAATAAAGCAAGATTAGGAAAAATACTTTATACAGAAGCAGAATTGGGCGAAAAAGTACAAACGGTGGGGGTATGGGATAGCCAAGAAGAAGCAAGACAAATTGGTGAAGAAATAGAAGCCTTACAAAGGCATGGTCAGTCTTTAGGTGATATCGCAGTTCTTGTAAGGGCAGGATTTCAAACAAGAGAGTTTGAAGAAAGATTTTTAACTTTAGGTCTTAAATATAGAGTAATTGGTGGGTTACGTTTTTATGAACGCCAAGAAATTCGGGATGCGCTTTCTTATTTGCGTCTTGTTCATAAATCTTCTGACGATCTTGCTTTTGAACGCATTATTAATGTACCTAAACGTGGTATTGGTGACACAACATTAAGACATATTTATATGTTGGCCAGATTAGAAAATATTAGTTTGATGAGAGCAGCAGAACAACTTAGTAAAACAGATGAACTTAAACCCGCAGCGGCTCGTGCTTTAGAAAATTTTTTGAAAGATATCAATAGATGGCAAGAAAAAGCAGCGCAATTACCCCACACTGAAATAGCCAAAATTGTCCTGGATGAATCTGGATATACAAATTTTTGGCAAGCAAATCCATCACCTGATGCACCTGGTCGGCTAGAAAATCTTCGAGAATTAATCACAGCTATGGCTAATTTCGAAAATCTTGAACAATTTCTCGAACATGTCAGTTTAGTTATGGAAAATGATAATACAGAATTGCAAGATATGCTTTCTATTATGACGCTGCATAGCGCAAAAGGTCTTGAGTTTAATGCTGTTTTTTTACCTGGATGGGAAGAGGGTTTATTTCCGCATCAAAGATCTTTAGATGAAAATGGTATAGCAGGATTAGAAGAAGAAAGAAGGTTGGCCTATGTTGGTATAACAAGAGCACGCCAGAAAGCCTATGTTTTTTTTGCTTTAAATAGAAGAGTGCATGGCCAGTGGCAAACATCGATACCGTCAAGGTTTATAGAAGAATTGCCAACGCAAAATGTTGATATAAAAATCCAAGATCAATTTTATACACCCATGTATGAGCATAAAGAACAGCACCAAACTATGGTTTTAGCGGATTATCAGCAAGCAAAAAAGAATAAAACTATTAAAGGAAATTTTTTAATAGAAAATCCAGATATATTTGAAAATGAGACCGGGCAATATACAACTGGTATGCGTGTCTTTCATCAAAAATTTGGCTATGGTATGGTTACGATGGTCGAAGGAAATAAATTAGATATTATGTTTGATAAGGCTGGATCAAAAAAAGTTATTAGTAATTTTGTTATACCAGCGGATAAAGTTTAACTATAACCCATTGAAATAAAGAAAGATTTTTGCCTTTGTGGATTTTAACAATTAATGCCTCTGATATAGGTACGAGAACATTAGATGATATAATGACAAATTTGGAAGAAGATTTTGATGCTGTGTCGTTATACAAGAATCCAGATTGGGTTATTGAAGCTTTAATGATTAATAAACCTTTAGAAGATATTTTAGAAAAAATTAAAAAACTAGATATTAAATATAATTATAAAAATCTACCTGAACAGAATTGGGTTTTAGAAAGTCAAAAAATTCTAGCACCTTTTAAGGTAGGTCGCTTTACTATTCAAGGTACATTCACAGAAGAATTATCTTTAAATAAAGATATAGATGATTTTGTCTTAACAGTTGATGCGGGGATGGCATTTGGAACTGGGCGTCATGAAACAACAAAGGGATGTCTTATAGTTTTACAAGAATTATATGAAAAAAAAATTATACCAAATTGTGCGCTTGATCTTGGATGCGGAAGTGGAATTTTAGCAATGGCTATAGCAAAATTGTGGAAAATACATTCTGTCATTGCTGTCGATAATGATCCTATGGCTATTGAAGTTACCCAATATAATTGTCAACTTAATGATCTTACGGATTATATTGAGGTTAAAGAAAGTTTAGGTTTTTCAGCTTTGAATGATTTTAAGAAGAAGGAATTTGATCTTATTGTTGCAAATATATTAGCTGATCCGTTATGCGATTTAGCTCCAGAAATTTATACTTTTTTATCAGCTTCTGGTCATGTGATTTTATCTGGTATTTTATTATCCCAAGCAGATCACGTAATAAAAACTATGGAAAAATACAATCTTAATTATATAAATCATAAGGTTTTAGGAGATTGGGTTATTATCCAGCTGTCAAAAAAGACATAAAAAAAGTGGTGGTTTATTTTCTAAACCACCACAGCACAAACACCTCAATAAAACTGTAAATATTTTAACTTCCAAGCCAGGGAGATATAGCAAGCTGAAGTTATGCAGCTTTCTGAGTGCTGTTATAGAAAGTTATATAAAAACTGTATTGCTCTTGACTTAGATCAATAGCTTTTTCAAAAGGTTTTAATCCAAGATCTGCTAACATATGATCATTAAATTCATCAGCTGTTAAAGAAGAAGATATATGATCATTAGATGTTTTAGAATTTTTATCATGGATAAACGAATTCGAATATTCCATTGCCAATAAAACTTCTTTGTTTAGTCCAATATCTTGTAACAGCCTATTGTCTAAATTTTTTAAATCATTATACATTTTATGTATTTGGTATTTTTTTATCAAATACCCCAAGGATAATTCATAAAATGCTAAACAAAATTGAATAAAAATTGTATTCAATCCAACGGTTTTGATTAAAGAACCAGGTTTAGGATTTGGATTAAAACTGTTTTGTATACCAAGATCAACAAGCATACGATGATTAAATCTTTCAAACGTAAAATGTTCAAATTGATAAAATGAAGCCAATTTTGCTTTTAAAAGATTAAAAGCATACTTAAAGCGCTTAATCCCAAAAATCTGCTCAGCATCTCGCAACCGCAGAACAGAATTTTGTTCAGATATAAAAATGCTTGCTAACATGGTTGTTGTCCTAAAAACTTTTAATTACAATAAGTTAAGTTAAAAAAATCATTTAATATGTTAAAAACAATATACAACAATCGAGAAAAATTTGTACCCTTTTATACTGCATCGCAGCAATGCATTTTTTGCATACAAATGCTTAATATATTCAATAAATACATATCTTTTTGACAAAAATATGATGTAATTTTGTCAATTCTAAGACTTTTTCTTTAATTTATTTCTTTTAATGCTAAAATCATTAAAATTTAGTTAAAATATTAAAGATAAAATTTATGTTTGAAGAAAATTTAAAAAATAAACTGTCCTTACTTAAGAATGCTCATTTACGAGTCTCTATTCATGAAATCGAAGATATTTTTCCTGGTATTTTAAGTGGTGTGGATGATTCTTCCGAAACTTGGATGGAGTTAATTGCACCAAATCCCGATGAACAATTAAAAAGCCTTTTAAGAGATTTGTTTAATAATACAAAGCAAAAATTTAAGAATGTACACATAGATGTTCAAACAAAATTAAAACTTTTACGTGAGCAATTACAAAAAAATACCCTAAATGGATTTCTGGTTCCACGTGCGGATGAGCATCAAGGTGAATATGTATCTTTGAAAGCGCAAAGATTAGCTTGGATTACAGGTTTCACAGGATCTGCCGGATTGGCAATCATTTTAGATAAAAAGGCAGCTTTAATTGTTGATGGGCGTTATATACTTCAAGCTAAAGACCAAGTAGATCAAACGTTATTTACGATTATAGAATTATCGGCGCAAAAAACTTTTCATCAACAAGCCGAAGAGTGGATCAAAAATAATATGCATGCGGGCCAAAAACTGGGCCTGGATCCATGGCTCCATACCTATAATTCGGTTACATGGTGGCAATCTTTGAGCAAAAAGTATAATTTTGATTTAAAATTATGTACCAAAAATTTGGTTGATCAAGTTTGGGATGATCAACCAGCAGAGCCAATTACACCTATATGGCCACATGCCAGTACTTATGCAGGCCAAGAATCTAAAGAAAAATGTGAAAAAATTGCTATACAATTAAAAGAGCAACATATAAAAGCTTCTATTATTGCTGATCCAACTTCTATTGCCTGGATTTTAAATGTTCGGGGTGGAGATATTCCTCATACCCCAGTTGTGCTGAGTTTTGCTATAATTTATGATGATGCAACTGTTCAATGGTTTGTTGATAAACGTAAATTTACATCTAAATTATATGCCCATTTGGGAACAAATATTACCATAGAAAAACCTGAAAAATTAAAAGAAGTTTTAGAAAAATTAGGTTTTAATAAATCAACCGTTCATATTGATGAAGTTTATGGGGCGTATTGGTTTTACGATATTTTACAAAAAACCGGAACCAAAATAATTTTGTCCCAAGATTTTTGCGCGCTTCCAAAAGCTTGTAAAAATCCTATTGAAATACAAGGTATGAAAAATGCTCATATTAGAGATGGGGCTGCATTGGTTAAATTTCTTGCATGGCTACAAAAAGAAATTAAAAACAGCCTATCCAAAAAAGAATTGGTGCTTACGGAAATGGATTGTGCTGAAAAATTATTTCAATTTAGAAAAGAAAATGATCTTTTCTGTGGATTAAGTTTTGATACAATTTCTGGAGCAGGATCAAATAGTGCTGTTGTTCATTATAGGGTGACAAAAGAAACAAATCAAACTTTGAATTATAAAGAACTTTATCTTGTAGATTCAGGGGGGCAGTATTTTGATGGTACAACAGATGTAACACGTACAATAGCTATTGGAAATCCAACCCAAGAGATGAAAGATCGTTTTACGCGTGTATTAAAAGGACATGTGGCTGTTGCTTGTGCAAAATTTCCAATTGGAACCACAGGGCAACATCTTGATAGTTTGGCGCGTTATTGGTTATGGCAAATAGGGCTTGATTATAATCATGGTACAGGACATGGGGTAGGGGCATATCTTTCTGTTCATGAAGGCCCCCAAAGAATTCATAAATCTTCTAGTCTGTTTCCTTTATTGCCTGGTATGGTTGTATCTAATGAACCTGGATATTATAAAGAAAATGCGTATGGGATCAGAATAGAAAACTTAGTAACAGTTATACCGATAGAAGAAGCCGGGTTTGAAATACCTATGCTAGGTTTTAAAACTTTAACCTATGCACCCTATGATTGTAATTTAATTGATACGTCCATACTTAGTCGATTTGAAATTGATTGGATTAATCAGTATCATCAAGAAGTTTACGCAATACTCTCTCCATTGGTGGATCAAGAAACAGAAGAATGGTTAAAAGAAGCCACAAAACCCTTAAAGTAAATTAAAAATAAAATTTTAAATACCAGATGTAAATTCAAGTAATATATAAATATTATTATCAAGATTCATATTGTAACTTGGTATTTCAATAGCCACGGATTCTAATTTTTCTACATCTTTATTTTCTGGTCGGAAAGTCCAGTCTTGAAGCCATTGACCAGTCTTGCTATCTGTAGCAATTACTCTAATAGGAGGAATAGAAATTTTTTGATGGGTTAAATTTACAATGCGAGCTTTAATAATATTGGTTTGTTGACCAGAAATTGGTGAAACAGAAATATCGGTAATAACTAATCCTGCTCCATTTATTGCTAAATTAAAATAACTGTAAATTTTATTGGTAAAAGGAAAAGTTGTAATAATTAAAGATCGTCCAAAAATTATTAATGACACTGCAAATAAAACAGCAATTGATCCCAAAGTAATAGATAAAAGCCTGTTGTTTTTTTTATATTTTGTTTGGATTATTGCTGGCAATTGAATGCGTACAGGTCGGCCAGATATGGGATCATTTTTAACCGGTTCCTTTTTTAATTCAGGCTCTACTTTATCTTCTTCAGATTTAATTTTTAAAGGAGAATGAATAACCCAAATATGACGACATTGGGCACAGCAAACTTTTTGATCATCTTTACGAAAATGGCCTATATTAACGATATATTTTTTTGAGCAAGACGGACAAATAATCAACATAATATTTAATAATTTGAAGGCAGTTTAAAGTTAAGATTATTATGAGTAAAATAGAATTGATATTTTGTCTATGATCAATAATGAAGTTAAAATTTTTATAAGATATAATATTGTTTAATATTGAATTGATTTAGTATGTTGTGTGATTGCTACTGAAAAATTATAACTTAAAAAATAAAGTTGAATATAAGCAGTATTTGAATATTTTTTAAAATTAAGTTGCTATTTTGTTATACATAGACCCTTATAAAATAAGGGTCTATGTGAAGAATAATTTCAATTAACTCCTGAAATTTCTTTTTCATGAAATGGTTTATTATCACTTTTTTCACGATCATGTTCGGATTTTATTGGAAATGGGCGCCACCAGCTAGGTGGTTCAGAGGGATCCGAAGGTGTTGGTAGTGGTGTAGGTTTGACAACTTTTTGCCCACATCCACCTAAAGTTAACAAAATGCTAAAAAAAGTAACATAATTCAAAATTTTTTTTGTCATAATTATTCCTTTCTAAAAACAAAAAGAATTAAAATTATAATTAATTGATAATTTTTAATATAATTAATAATTTATTATGATTTTTTTTTAATTAAATTTTCATTAAAATAATGTTTTAATTTTTATTATTTTTTTT
>JAIBAD010000002.1 GCA_019695395.1 Alphaproteobacteria bacterium | reverse complement strand
AATTTGGATTATCAGGTGTAAATCCAGATTCATATTTTTGTTGTTTATATAGTCTTCTAACTTCAATTTCTTGTTCTCCTAAATTAACCCTATCTAATTCAAAAGGTTTTGATTGATTTTGGATCAAAGATTGTTTTTTTGTTTTTACTATAAGCATTTTTGACAATTGCATCATTTTGATACTGGTTGATAAAAAATGCCGGGCTATAAATTTATCTTGGCTTAATTTTGTTTTATCATGATTGGGATTTATATTTTTTGCTATGTCTAGAGATTTGGCTGTACATTCATGTGCAGCTAAAACAAAAGCATAATGACATAATTTCCTAAAATCTTCTTCATAAAAAAACCATCTCTTAATTTGATTTGGATCATATCCGAGATCCATCGCTGCTTTTGTTAAATCACATCCCGTTGATAGTTTAAAAGCGATTTCTTCTCCAATAGTTGAATCATAAGGGGTCATTTGATATCCTCCGGACATAAAAAAACCCGTTGATTCCAAATCAACGGGTTTATATTGAAAATAAAACTTTTCTAGTATGTCATATTTATTACACTATTTTTTCATTCTTGTCAAGATTTTTTTTTCATTTAAAAAAATTATATATAAATATTTTTGAACAAATAATACTTAAAAAATACAAGTAAATATTTGGCAAATTCATAAAATATTACAATAAAATATTTTATATAAATGTATTAAATTTTATATGCATGAAATTTGATATATTTTATCAATTTATTGTTTTAATTTATAATTTATCAAATTATATTTGGTAAAAAATTAATCTTTTGTTAACTATATTTTATCTAAATTTTTTTTAGTTTATTTTATTTATTTAATTTTTATTAAGAGAGTATTTATGAAAAATATATTTAACAAAAAAATAATTTTACTTATAACATTTAGTTATATTTCTTCTATTTCATCTATTAATATTAGCCATGCTGATCCACTAACCGACAAAGTGTTTTACACATCAACAAGAAGTGAGAAAGATGGGTTTACATTTGAAGAAAGGCTTTTCGAAGATGGAAGTATCATCAAACAACCACTTATAATTACAGTAAGTATCAACCTTTTCCAGGTTCAACTTTATAATTAAACAAACCTTTAGAACTAAATACACCAGCGAAATTATATAGTTTTGAAGGTACACTTCCAAATGCCAGTATTCTTAATAAAGAATTGCAAAAAGCTATTGCTTTTGGTGATTTATTACCAGGTGGTAAAAATGGTATGGTTAAATCTAAAACAACCAATGGGCAAATGGGCACTTTATCAAAAACGACCCTATCAATTACCGAATATGAAAATGGTGACCGTGTTGAAACCTATCCTGATGGGACAACTTTTACTTATTATAGTGAACTAGTAGGGCACATCATTATAGATCCTAAAGGTGATTTAACTTTTAATTTTAAAGGGTATATCAGTCAATTGGGTAAATATATAGTTGCAGACATTATAAGTAAACTTACGTTTAAAAAGACAATTGCTTATAACTATGGAGATAAACAGACTATCCATATAGCACCACCTGAACTAAAAAGCCCGTTCCAGCACCCGCCTTTCTCTATTTAGACAGACCCAAAGTTGTTCGAATAGAAGCACCTAAATTAAGTTCAGAAATAATTAATACTGGAACAAGTTCATTAATAAAATCGGGGCCTTTCAATCAAAATTCATTCATTGGTAATTCTAATCCCGGTCTATATTCAAAACCATCTGATAATGGGGTGCATGAGCGATCAAAAGCTACGGTAGAACGTCAACCAAATTCGTAAATTCGTACAGTTAAAAAGTCAGGGTCATAAAACCCTGACTTTTTTAATTACACTTTTCTTCTTAAAACAATAGAAAATACAAGGGTAAAAAAAACTCCAAAAGATACCATATGTTTGTATTGAATAATTGGTATACGAAATAAATCAACGACCATGCTATTCCATATCCACATCATACAAATAGATAATAATAATGCTGCGATAAAAACGACATGATCCATTTAATTGTACGTCGTATCTTATGTTCAGAAGAGACTTGTCCTATATCGCCCATGGCGAAAGACTTTTTTCATTTTAAAATTTAAGTTTGTATAGTTTTATTATCATATTTAATTAATCATATATAAATAAATTTAATTGAAAAAAATTTTATTGAAAAATAATTTTTCAAATTTAATAAAAATTTAGATTTATATATTTTATATAAAATAGTTTCAAAAATTAATCATCTATTAACTTTTGTCATTTATAAAATTTCTTATTTTAAATTATTTTATTTAAGGAGATTTTAATGAAAAATATATCTTATTACACTTCTATTTCTATTAAATTGTTATGCTATTTTATAATTTCCATTATATTCATTAATAGTGGATGGGCTGCTCCTTCTATGGAGAGAATAATCTATAATTCTTCCACAAGTGAAAAAGATGGTTTTAATATTGAAGAAAGAACTTTCGGAGATGGTAGCAAACTAAAATTACAAACCTACACTCTTGATATTAAAAGATTCCTTTTTGATGATCCTACTAAACCGCTCTTAAGTCCTCCACGTCGACTATATACAATTGGAGGTACACTTCCAGCTGGAACACTTCTTAATAAAACACTTAGTGATGTAGTAAATGGTGATTTATTAAGAGCTGGCGGTCAAGGTAACCCCAAACCTCAATCAACAAGCACCAATGGACAAACTGGTACTTTAGGGAAACCTACTAAATCTATTGCGTATTATCAAAATGGCGATCGTATTGAAACATACCTTGATGGAACTGTTTTTATTTTATATAAAGACTTAGGTGGATATATTATTAAAGATCCTAAAGGTAATATAACCTTTGAATTTAAGGGGCTTCCAACTGCTCAGGGTAAATATATTGTTCAGGCCCTTTTCAATAAAATAACTCATACAATTGCACCTAAATATATGGGGAGTACTGGTGGATCCACTGTTCGTGTTGCCCCACCTAGCCTATTTAATCTAACTTCATCAGTTGGAACAACAGCACGAGGATTATATTCTAATGCAGCTAATAATGCTATGCGTGACGGATCTACTGTTCGTGTTGTCCCACCTAGTCCATTTAATCAAGCTTCATCAGTTGGAACAACAGCACGAGGATTATATTCTAATGCAGCTGATAATGCTGTACGTGAACGGCCAACTGTTAAAGAAACAGATATTAATCTAGATTTAAATTACTAATTTCTAAAACCAATAACCAATCCCCAAGGTCTAAATTAACTTAGATCTTGGGGAGCTTTTTGTGGTAGAGATTAAAAAATAATGTGTAAATTATATTATTTTATAACCTCTTCTTTAAAAATAAAAAACGAATTTTATGATAAAGAAAAAGCAGCAATGTCTCTATCCCAAAAGATAAGCATGTTTATATTGAATAATTGATACATAGAACAGATCAAAAGCTATACGACCACATAATACCAACAGAAAACAATACCATCATAAAAATATGTGAACTACCCTTCTTATACGTTGTGATTTATGTTGATAATTACATAGTATCGTCATTTTCTTGTCCTTCAGGTAATTGATTTTGTAAAAAACTATCCAATAGTTTTAATGTCTTTAATGTAACATTGACATCCATAGGTGAAAGTTCTTGGGCCAATGTCATTAAAACTTGTGATTCTTTCATTCGCATTTCTTTGAATAAATCACGTCCCCTATCTGTCAAGGTAACTAGAGATGAACGTTGATGTTGGGGGTTAGATTGTAAAGATACATATCCTTTATCTTGAAGTTGATCTACCAAAGTTTGTATATGCTGGCGTGAAACACCTTTTGACCCAGCAATATGGGGAACTGTTTGCATTCCGTAATCAAATAAACTTTCCAATACCCCCCGCATCGCCGTCGTTATATCCGTTGATTGATGAAGCTCATCCGCAACGGCTTTTAATCGGTGAAAACAAATCCGTATGTTGCGGATAACATCAATTAAATTTTTTTCAAATGATCCCACATAAACTCCTAATTATATAATTAATTTCTTAAAGGTAATTTTAAAGAAAAACTTAAAGAATGGACAGGTAAAGTTTTATAATTCTCTAATCCATAATGATTAGGTCCATCTTGTTTTTTTGGGTTTTCATAATAAGTTCCAAAAATATGATCCCATAAAGAAAATATTGACCCATAATTACTATCAGTTTGGATTTGTTGATCTGAATGATGCCAGGCATGCATTGAAGGTGTCACAAAAATAATTCTTAAGATTTTATCTATTTTTTCTGGAAATCTTAATCGTGTATGTGTTATAACATTCCATGCCGCATCAAAAATTTCATACAGAATTATAGATAAGGGAGATATACCTGTAAGAATAATTCCAAAAACCACAAAAGGCAAAGAAACAAACCATTCCAGTGGATGGAACCGCACTGTTGTGCTAACATCCATATCTGTATCTGTATGGTGAAGGCGGTGAATTTTCCATAAAAAAGAAACTTTGTGCATTGCATAGTGAATATAATAACCAATTAAAGTCCGGATTAAGAATCCGATCAATATTTGGCATAAAATTGGTAATTCTATATTTAGAGAAAAATTTAAGTTATTTAAAAATCCAATATTATGATTCTGAGCCCAAATTGCTGTACCTAAAGCGGTGATAGGTAAAAACCCTAAAGTAAAAATATTAAGACATGTTAAAAATATGTTATTGAACCACCTTGTTTTATTTTTTTGCCAGTTGGGTTTGTAGCTAAATATTTCGCCTAAACCAAATATAATTAATAATCCAAAAAACATACCATATTGAAGCACTTCACCATAAATAGTTAAAAAAGTAGATATATTAACCATAAAATCTCCTATATTTGACAATATATTTGTCATATTAATTAATGACAATTAAATTGTCAATACCATAATTTTTCTAAATATAATTATATAAAAAAGCCTTTTAATCCTAGGATTAAAAGGCTTTTTTATATAAAAGATTAGTTAAATTATCTTAGAGTTCTGGCGATTTCTGGCTTTTCTTTTTGAACATCTACAGAACGGTTTGATTCAGAAGCTGTTCTCTCTCTATCATAAGAGGATCTGTCTTTTCCATTATCTTTACTATTTTGAAATTCGTCTAGGCGGGCTTTAATTGAGTTTTCAACACAAATATTTGTGCTAACTTCTGTATAGCCATTTATACAATAAGCATAAGCATAGGGTAAATTTACACCCATTAACAATAATCCCGCACAGATTATTTTAATTATTTGCATATTTGTACCCTTTAAAATTATTTATTCCATTATTCATTTATTCATTATACGTACAATATAAGAAATATTCAACATAAAATGAATCTAAATCATATTAAGATTACCTAGAATAAGTTAAAAAATAATTAAAATATTTACTTTATTTATAAACCGTAAGATTTTTAATTAAAGAATCTTACAGTTTATAATATTTAATTCTTAATTTTTAGGAGCTTTTTCTACTTTTTGAGTTTCTTTCTCAATTTCTGGGGATGACCTTGATTCCGAAGCCGAACGTTCTTTGCCATCTGATTTGGAATCGAGCTTTTTCCAAACGTAATCTAAATGTATTGGCAACACAATTATTGGGAGCCATTTCTACATACCCCTTTGGACAAGAAGTAAAGGCTGAAAATGAACTTGTACTTAGAACAAGTAATATAATTAAAAAAATTACTTTAATCTTTTGCATAATATAATCCTTTTATAAAATTTATTATGCATAATCTATTGGAAGAATATTTAAAGATATAAAATTATTAGAATTTTAAAATTATAACTTAAAATAAATTAAAAAATAAAATAGTATTTATTTAAATTTTTAATAATTAGGATGAGTTTTTTGTTCTGGATCCTAAATAATTAGGATGAGTTTTTTGTTCTGGATCCTAAATAATTAGGATGAGTTTTTTGTTCTGGATCCTAAATAATTAGGATCCAGTGGCCAACGAGGACGCGCAGCAAAATCCAAAGAATCGCTTAATCCCATTTTAAATCTTTCAACCCCTGCCCAAGCAACCATCGCCGCATTGTCTGTACATAAAGATGGAGGGGGAATAATAACTGAACATCCAAATTCTTGACCTAAATCATTTAAACGTTGACCTAATGTTTGATTAGCTGCAACACCGCCCGCTGCAACTAAGGTGGAAAATGAAATTTCTTTTTTATCTAAATAGGCTTTTGCTTTTTTTAACCGATCAATAATTGAATTAAAAGCTGCCTCTTCAAAGGAGGCCGCGATATTTTCTTGATCTTCTGATGATAGTAAACCTTGGGTTTCAATTAAAGATGTAATTAAATGACGGACAGCTGTTTTAAGACCCGAAAATGAAAAGTTGCAATTATCTTTTCCAACCATAGGCTGGGGAAGATCAAACTTATTGAAAGATTGACGTATTCTAGCCTTCCGCGCTGCCTTTTCAAGGGCCGGACCACCTGGATAATCGAGATTTAAAAGTTTAGCAACTTTATCAAAAGCTTCCCCCAAAGCATCATCAAGCGTTGTTCCCAAGCACCAATAATTTCCTATACCTTTGACAAATAACAATTGGCAATGTCCGCCTGATATTAAAAGAAGTAGATAAGGAAATGAAATTTTATGCGTTAATCTTGCTGTTAATGCATGAGCTTCTAAGTGATTAACTGCGATCAAAGGTTTATCCCAAACTAGAGCTAAAGATTTTGCCATTGTCAATCCCACTAACAATCCCCCAATTAATCCCGGGCCTGCAGTTGCAGCAACTGCATCAATTTGAGCAGGTTTAATATTACTTTCTTTTAAAATATTCTTAATAATTTGGTCTAAATGATCAATATGGCTGCGTGCTGCAATTTCGGGGACAACCCCGCCAAAAGGTTGATGAAATGCAAATTGGGATAAAACTTGATGGGCTAAAATATCACCTTGATCATTTACTAAAGCCGCTGCTGTTTCATCACAACTTGTTTCCAATCCCAAAATAATCACTGCGTTATACCTAATTCTAAAGCCGTGGGAATAATTTCAGAAAAGGCTTTTTGATGATCCCATTTATTTGCAATATGGCTCGCCGACATCAGAGATTTAAATAAAATTTGCTGACCGCCTTTTTGATCACCAGCTTGTGTCATAAAAATAGCGATACGTCTTTCGGTCCAGCTTTTCTTAATTGGGTCTTCAATCATATCTGTCATATCTGCTGCTTCTAAAAACCTATTTTCCATAGAAAGTTCTACGGCAGATGTTGCCCATCCATCATAAATATCTTGTTCCGCCCACACCCGATCACTTTCATTACTAATTAAATTAAGATCTCTTTTCACTGCTGCCATTGTTTTGGTAGCTTCAACAACATCACCCATACGCCATTGAACCAAAGCAATATTTGAAAAAAGTCGTGCTCTGAACGCAGGTTCACTAATGCCTTTTATTTCTTGAAAAGCCTTTGTTAAAAAATCTATGGATATTGATGTTTTCCCATAAGCTGCATAAGCAAGTGCAATTGTATTTTCAGCTAAAATTTTTTCCCCATCACTCTCTATCAAAGATAATAATGCTGTTGCTTTATTTAAAGATTCTTCTGCTTGGCTTTGATCACCCAGTAAAGATAAACGACGGCTTGCTTCACTTAAAATTAAAATACGTCCCAAAGGATCCGTTAAGTTTCGTTCAAGATGGAGCGCTCGAAGAAAAAGCTTTTTTGCCATATCTTTATTATTTAACAAACGCCAATATGTCCCAGCTTCCATAATCAACCATGCTTCATCTGGACGACCTTCTATATCTTTTAAATTTTCCATAACTACAGACAAAATTTTCTGCGCTTCTTCATTGTGTCCCAAAGATTGTTTTACAGATGCTACTTCCATCAAAGCTCTTATTTTATCAATTGGATGTTGAATTGTTTTAATAATATCAAATATTTTAGTTTCATAATTTTGATCTAATCTTTGAGATGTAGCTAATGAAACGGCTATTTGTCTTAAAATGGTTGATTTTTGTCTTATATCACTAATTTTTTCTGCTGCATCTAAAGCTCCAATTAAATTATTATTAGCACGTGGATCTTTAGCAATCATTTGCCCCAAAGCCGTGTTAGCCATAATCACAGCTCGAAGTTTATAATCCGTTATTTCATCAATAGATATTGCATTGGTCGTTTTGAGCACACATTCTAAAATGTGATCAATTTTGTCGCAAACCATATTTTTTTCTTTTTCCTCTTTACAGGATGTTATTAATAACAAGGCAGTTAAAAATATAAATATCGAGGATTTTTTAGTAAAAAATATCATCTTTTTCATATATTCTGTCCTGATATCTATAATATCCATTATTTTAACCTTTCTTTAAAACATACTTATCGGATTTTTGATTATTGACCGTTAGGTTTATTTAGTAAATAACAAACTCTTAATAAATTTCTGTTTCATCTTTATATGAAAAATTAGTTAGATCAAATTATAAATAAAATATGAATAGTTTATTCACCTATCCTTTACCTATTAAGATTGGCACAAGAAAAAGTCCTCTTGCCTTAGCCCAAGCATTTGAAGTAAGAGATTCTTTAATCAAACACTATCCTTTTTTATCTCAAACCGGGGCTATTCAAATTGTTGCCATTAAAACAACAGGGGATCGTTTCCTACAACCTTTATCCAATTTAGGAGGTAAAGGATTATTTACCAAAGAAATAGAAGAAGCATTAATTAATAAAACTATAGATCTTGGCGTTCATTCTATGAAAGACATGCCCACAGAACTTCCTTTAGAACTTGAACTTTCTTCTTTTTTACCAAGAGCTGATCCTCATGATGTCCTGTTTTCATCTCAGGGCAAAAGCTTAAAAGATTTGCCCCCCTACACTATTGTTGGAACTTCTTCTCTCCGCAGACAAGCCTTAATTTTAGCCCAAAGACCTGATTTACAAATTAAATCTTTAAGAGGTAATATTGAAACGCGCCTCCAAAAACTATCTCAAGGAGAAGTGGGGGCCATTGTCCTAGCAGTTGCTGGTCTTCACCGTCTTCACAAAAATATGGATAAAGCTACAATTTTATCATTCGACGAAATGCTACCTGCTGTAGCTCAAGGAGCTATTGGTATTGAAATACGGCAGGATAATTTTGCTTTAAAAGAACTTCTTTCTCCTTTAGATGATCTTAAAACACGCCACCAAATTACAGCTGAACGGGCATGTCTTGCCGAACTAGATGGATCTTGCAAAACACCTATTGCAGCTTATGCAGAATTAATATCTGATCATACCTTACACCTTAAAGTTTTAATTGCTATGCCTGATGGAAGTATTATTGAAAAAGAAGAAGAATTGGGATCATGTACCCACGCAGAAGAGTTGGGGAGAAAATTAGGGAAAAAATTAAAAAGTCGCCTAGGGAAAAAATTTGATCAATTTAGATTTAAGGATTAAGCTTTCATCATTCATGCAAGATATTCAACCCAAACCTTATGTTCTTTTAACGCGTCCCCAGGATGATAGTGACATTTTATGCCAAATATTAGCAACCTATGATCTTAATATACAAATTGAACCCTTAATTACCATCAACCCTATAAAAAATATTTCCATTAATTTTGATCAAATCCAAGCTCTTATTTTTACAAGTAAGAATGCCATAAAAGCTTTTGCTTCTCTTTATTCAGAGCGTCATATACCAATTTTTGTTGTAGGCGAAGGAAGTTCAAATATTGCGCAATCTTATAACTTCACCCAAATAATTTGTGGATCAAATAATGCTTTAAGTTTAGTTCCCCTGCTAGAAACTTTAGATTATCGCAATGGGAAATTACTTTATCTGGCAGGTGAAATGGTTGCCCATGATTTAATTACGCCTTTGAAATTGAAAAAGTTTGAAATTGAAAAAATAATTCTTTATCAAGCTTTACCTCTTCAAGAATTAACTCCTCAGACAACGATGATGATCCAATCAAATTTTATTCATTATATTGTTTTTTTTTCTCCAAGAACTGCTTTTATCTTTGTTAATCTTATTAAAAATGATTACAAATTGGTCCAAGCATGTAAAAATATATTTGCTTTATGTTTAAGCCCAGAAATATCAAAAGAAATTGATTTGTTTTCTTGGAAAAAAATACTTATAGCTTCAGAAGCTAATCAAAATTCTTTGCTTTCTCTCTTCAAATTATTTGATATAAAATTAAATCCTAACTGTAATTAAGGTCAATTTTTATGGATAATCCTAAAAATAACAAAATCCGCACTAGACTGGTCATTTTTTTTATTTCTTTTCTTATTCTTATCATATTATTTTTTGCAATTACCGGTTGGTTATTTTGGTCTCAACAAATGCACCAGCAAACTCAATTATCAACATCATCCCCTATTAATTCAGAACAAAACAACACACTTCCTTTATCAACTTTAGAAAATTTAAATAAGAAACTTGATGATATTCATCAAAAAATAGCTCTTTCTAATCTTGAAAATAATGTCCCTAATTCAAATCCAAATCAATTGAATGAAAATAACCAGCAACGAACCCAAGATTTAAATAAAGTATTTGATGAATTAAAACAACAAAATGATCAATGGCAAAATATCAAAACGCGGCTTGATAAGATTGATGACTTTCTTAACATCACCAAAATTAATGAAACGTTAGCAATCTTTGAAGAAAAAAATCGAGCTATCTCTCTTATACTTTATAGCCAAACTCTTCGAACCTTTATAAACAAAGGTGTGCCTTTTAGCACTTTATTCCATAAATTTAATGAAAATAAGGACCCAAATATTTCTAATTTTAAAGAAATTATTCAATCTTTAGAACCATGGGCAGAGCAAGGCATTCCAACTTTTATAACTTTAAAAAAAGAATTATTAAAATTAAAAACTGATTATAATCAACCTCCTGACATAACATCCGATCAATCTGAAAGTTCTATTAAAAAGATTATAGAGTCATTTAAAAATCTTATCACTATTCGTCCCATAAATACTATTCATAAATCAGAAACCCTTGTTCCTGAGCATTTAATAAAAATATTAGACTATATGGAAGTTGGAAATTGGGATTTAGCTATGATGGAATTGGATACTCTTTCATCATCTATTGAATCCACATCTAATCTCGCGGAATGGATAAAAAAAGCCAAGAATTATATATCCGCACAGATAATTTTACAAAAAATGGCTATATTTGAACTTGATTTATTAACAGCTCAGCTATCTCAAGGGACATTATGATCCGTACTTTCATTATATTTTGTTTTTTATTTTTTATCATTTTAACAACATATTGGATATCCAATCAACCCGGTCAAATAACTATGGAATGGTTTGGATATCAAATAGGTATGCCAAGTTGGCTATTCGTTTTCTTTTTTGTGTTTTTTACACTTGCTTTATCATTTATTTTAGCATTAGGCAATTTTATCATTCATTTTCCTGCAAAATGGCGGTTGAAGAAAAAACAAAAAAATCAAGAAAAAGGTTTAGCTATTTTATCTCAAACAATTTTAACAATTGCCGCAGGAGATACCACAAAAGCAAATTCTTTAATTAAGCAATCTGTTCATTATCTTGGTACTTCACCTTTAACTTTATTATTATCGGCTCAAATAGCCCAATTAGCTGGTGATGAAAAAGAAGCACAAAAATATTTTTTGTCCATGCAACAAAATGACCAAACAGAGTTTTTAGGTAGCCGAGGATTAATTACCCAATCTTTACAACATGATGATATTCATCAAGCTTTACTCTTAACCAAAAATGCCATGCAAAAAAATGGCCAGAACCCTTGGCTTATTAAAACATATCTTAATCTTAATTTTCGTCTCCAAAACTGGCAAAATTGTCTTGATATTTTGGACCAGGCAAAAAAAATAGGTGTTTTAACCCAGATAGAAGCAATTCGTTATCGGGCCGTTATTTATACCGAACAATTAAGATTAAAATTATCTTCCATACTTAATAATTCAGATCAAATAAAAGAAAATTTAGATCTTTTACAACGTATATTAGGATGGGCACCTCATTTAATATTTGCTGTCATTTTAAAAAGCTGGTTTTTAAATCAACTTTCTACGCCTCGTCAACTTTTAAAATATATAGAGAAGAATTGGGGTGTTACACCACATCCAATATTAGCTGATTTATACATTAAAAATTTTGATAAAAATAAATCTCCTATCCTTGCTGCACAAAAATTAGCTTCTTTTAATCCCAACCATTATATAAGTTTTATAACCATTGCTAAAGTTGCTATTCAAGAAAAGAAATGGGATATTGCACGTACTTCATTAAATCAAGCCCAACATACAGGTCCTTTAACTATTGAATTATGTCACCTTATGATAAAAATTGAAGAACAAGGATTTCATGACCCAGTTCAAGTCAATCACTGGTTAGATAAATTATCTAAAGCAGAACCCAATTACGGGTGGGTTTGTAAAAGTTGCAATTATGAAAATAATTCTTGGCAAGCTTGCTGTCCAAGATGCCATAATTTTGATACGATTGATTGGCGCCTTGCATCCACTTTAATTATTGCTATGGACAAAAATAATCTTTCTTTAAATCAAATTAATTATCAAGAACCTATCGTCAATATCAAAAACCCTCATGATCCAAATAATCTTAAGCAGTCTATAGAGATTGATAAGAATACTATAGATATCAATCCTTCCCAACAGCAATTAAAAGAAGAGCAAACTTCGGTTGACGCTGCTAGATTAGTTAATTAGGGTAATTTAGAAATTTACTAGCTAAGCCGACGTAGCTCAGAGGTAGAGCAACTGATTCGTAATCAGTAGGTCGCGAGTTCAAATCCCGCCGTCGGCACCATTTTTTTATTAAATTGGCAATTGCAAATTTAAAGCAATTATAGTTTATAAAATTGGACCATTTATCTGTTATTTTTTTGTATATATAATACAAAATAATCCATACTTGCTTGAATTAAACTAGATCTTTATAATTCTAAATTACGTTTTATTACTTATAGATAGATAAAAAATTATTAAATAAAAGGTTATTTAAAACACATGTATAAACCAAAAAGATCTTTATTACCTTTCATGTCATTTTATTATAACGCTGAACAACGTGGTATACAAATGACAATTGTAGGAGAACCTTCTCTTCCTATGCGTCCTGAATTTTTAACAGGTATGCAAGAATATCTTGATCAGCAGCAAAAAGCTATTACTGTGGCAAGAGCGCATCTGAAAAATAAAGATTTTGATAAAGTTGCAGAGTTTAAAGATGAACATAACATGCGGGCAGTTGAAGGATATGGCGATCCCCAAGGAGAAAAAAGGTACAGAGAACGTATCGCTATAACACTTAACAAACTTTATAAATTATCATCTCATACTGGTTATAAAGCAGATGAAATATTATTTACTGCTGGGGCCACGGGAAGTCTTAGTGCATTAACCCAACATATTACACGTGATGCTTTGGTTATTTTACCCTTTCCATGTCATATGTGGCACCATTCACCTAAAATGTTTCCCATGGATGTCAGCCAGCACGGATTTACAGCAGAAAAATTAGATGAAACAATTAAAGAAGCAAGAAACCAACATGGTAACATTCATGAAATAAGATTATGTGATCCCCATAATCCTATGGGTTATGCAACGTCAAGAGAGGTTTGGGAAAAAGTAGCCATTATCCTGCGCCGCCCAGAAAATAAAAATATTAGCATCACCCTTGATGAAGCTTATGCTGAAGTTGCATTTAATGGACATGTTTCTTTAATTGAAGTTGCACCTGATTTAAAAGATCGAATTACAATTATTCGTACCATCGGTAAAGGGTTTTCAGCAACCGGATACCGGGTGGGTATTGTAGCAGCCAGCAAAAAACGTATTCAAGAAATTATGGATCCAAACATCCATATTTATTTTAAAGTCGCACCCGAAATTCAAGCAGGGTATACCAAGGTTATGGAATGGTACGAGAACCATCAACAGGAACATCATCAAGATATGCGAGATTTTTATCAAAGCCAAGTTCAAAAAATTACTGAAAGAACAGAAGAATTGGGTATTGCTTACCCCAAAAAAAATCATCACCCCCAAATTTTTTATGTCTTAATGGATTTATCTGAATTTAAAGGGTTATCCCTAACATCAAAAACCAAAGAAATTTTAGGTACGTATAATACATCAGGCGTAGTTGAAACTGATGTTGATGTGGCCGCCTATCTTTTAGCAGAAAAAAATATTGCTCTTTTTCCTTTATCATACTTTTATCACGATCCTGATGCTTGTGTTTTACGTATTACATGTGGCCAAGGCATGAACCTTTTAAACAAAGTTATGGATTCTGTGGAATCTGTTTTACAAAATATCAGACAATCAAATCATTCAAAAAAAATTATATCTGCTTAAAATAAAAAACTATTCATTTTTGCTATTTTAAATTATAGTTTAATAATTAAGATTTTAGCTTCTTACCTTATTTTAAGAAACCTTCATCAATGACTTTGCCCCATGAACTACCGCTTATTTCTACAATAGCTGTTGGATTTTCTGCTGCTTTTCTTTGCGGACTTATTGCATCTAAACTACGACTTTCGCCTATTGTTGGATATCTTATTGCAGGGATTGCCATTGGGCCTTTCACACCTGGGTTGGTTGCTGATGCTTCTATTGCTGAAGCTTTGTCAGAAATTGGTATCTTATTATTGATGTTTGGCGTGGGATTGCATTTTTCGACTACCAATCTTTTAGAAGTAAAACATATTGCCCTTCCAGGTGCTTTAGTCCAAATCATTGTTGCAACGCTTCTTGGTATCTTGATTTCATCTTTTTGGAATTGGCCCTTGGCCAGTGGTTTGGTTTTAGGTTTAGCCTTATCTGTGGCTAGTACTGTTGTTCTTCTTCGGGCCTTAGAAAGTTATAATCTTCTCCAATCTGTTAATGGAAATATTGCAATAGGATGGTTAATTATTGAAGATTTAGCTATGGTTCTTGTTTTAATTTTAATACCTGCATTAGCTAAAAATTATGAAACATTACATTATGTAAGCTCTCTTAAAGATTTTTTTTGGGCTATCGGTAAAGTTGCTTTATTTATTGGCATTATGATGGTTTTAGGAAAACGTTTTTTACCATGGTTACTGATGGCTGTATCTCGAACCCATTCCCGTGAATTATTTACGCTCGCAGTTTTTACTGTTGCCATTGGCGTTGCCTTTGGAGCTGCAAAATTATTTGATGTTTCATTTGCCTTAGGTGCTTTTTTTGCAGGTATGATGATCAAAGAATCCGATTTATGCCATGAAGTTGCTGAAAAAGCATTACCTTTACAAGATGCTTTTGCTGTGCTCTTTTTCGTCTCAGTTGGGATGTTATTTAACCCTATAATTTTACTTGATCATCCTTTTCAAGTACTTCTTGTTCTAGCTGTTATTATTATTGGTAAGGGTTTAGCAGCAAGTTTAATTATTCTATTATTACGCTATCCTTTAAAAACTGCTTTTTTAGTTTCTGCTGGATTAGCCCAAATTGGTGAATTTTCTTTTATCCTAGCCAATCTTGGCGTTCAGCATAATTTATTACCTGAAGAAGGAAGAGATCTTATTCTAGCAGGTGCTTTGATTTCTATCTCTTTAAATCCGGCCCTTTTTCAATTAAGTACAATTATTTATGATTTTATAACTAAAAAATCCAAAATTTTTAGCTTTCTTACAAAAAGAAATGATGCTTTATCTTACTTGGCTATAGATGAAAAAAAAATATTAAAAGAATTGGTTATTTTAGTGGGCTATGGTCGTGTGGGCCAATATATACCTGATAATCTTAAATCGGCCCATATTAATTTAGTTGTGATTGATGCGAATAGGGAACGAATAGAACTTTTGAGAAATAAAGGATTTCATGCAATTGTAGGGGATGCTAGTCATGCAGAAACATTAGAAAAAGCAGCCATAGAATCAGCTATTGCCATTATCGTTGCTGTTCCCAACCCTTTTGAAGCACGTAAAATTGTTGAGGTGGCTAAAACACTTAAGCCTTCAATTAAAGTATTGGTAAGAGCCCATAATGACGAAGAGATGGATTATTTTATTCAACAAAATGTTGATCTAGCTGTTATGGGTCCCCGTGAAGTAGGACGTCGAATGGTAGAATATCTTCATAAACAACATCCAATTTCTTTTTAATACATTTTATATCAAAATAAACCATATATTTAAAAAAACGAGATTTTATTGTGACAAAAAAAGTAAATAGTTTGATAAAAAATTTATATATTTATCGTCGTTATATTTTTATTTTAATTATTCCTTTGTTAATTATTTTCACAGGAGGTTATTTCTATCTTTTTGGGGATCGTTATGTATCAACAGAAAATGCTTATGTTAAAGTTGCTAAAACACCTATCAGCCCAGAAATAAATGGACGTGTTATCGAAGTTACCATCAAGGATAATATACGTGTTACAGAAGGGCAAAAATTATTTGTAATAGATAAAAAACCTTTTGAAATTGCCGTTACACGGGCTGAAGCCAATCTTGCTAATATACAAAGCGAAATTGAAAGTATGAAAGCGGATTATTTGCATAAAATTGCTGAACTTCAAAAAACAAAAGAGGAGGTTCGTTTTCAAGAACGTAAATATCAACGCTATAAACAATTAACCCAAACCAATGTCATGGCTATGGCCCAATATGATCAAAGCGTTTATGAAAGAGATGCAGCGATTGCGGCACAAAATGCAGCCGAGCAAGATGTTTTGGCCCAAAAGGTAAAATTAGCTAACGATCCAAATTTACCTGTTGAAAATCACCCTCGTTATAAGCAAGCCCTGCAAGAGCTTGAAAAGGCAAAATTAGATTTGTCGCATGTAGAAATTTATGCCCCAACAAATGGGGTTGTTGCTAACGTCACGCTTGAAGAAGGGGAATATGTTAATGCAGGCACACCACTTTTTAGTGTGGTTAATGATAATCAATTATGGATTGAGGCAAATTTTAAAGAAACAGATTTAACTTATGTACGACCTGGCCAAAAAGCTGAAATTAAAATTGATACCTATCCCCAAGAAAAATGGGAAGCTACAGTTATTAGCATTACACCTGCAACTGGATCAGAATTTGCTATTCTACCCCCACAAAATAGTTCAGGAAATTGGGTTAAGGTTGTTCAACGTATCATGGTAAGATTAGAATTAACCGATTACCAGGGCAACCCTCCCTTAGCTGGTGGGATGAGCAGTCATGTTATTATTGATACTGGGGAACAACATTTTTTTTCTAATTTATTTTCTTTTCATGGTTAAATAATAATTTTTTGTTATGACTGTATCCCAACATACCTATGTACCCTATAAGGGGATGATCACTATTTCCGTTATGCTTGCCACAGTCATGCAAGTTATTGATACAACTATTGCTAATGTCGCCCTTCCTCATATACAAGGTAGTATTTCGGCAACTCAAGATCAAATTTCGTGGGTTTTAACATCTTATATTGTCGCCTCTGCTATTATGACACCATGCACAGGTTGGATAACCGAAAATTTCGGTAGAAAAAATATTTTATTAATTTCTATTGCCGGATTTACTTTTGTCTCACTTCTTTGTGGTATATCTACATCCCTTGGAGAAATAGTTGCTTTCAGACTTCTTCAAGGTGTTTTTGGAGCAGCTTTAGTCCCTTTATCCCAATCTATTTTATTAGATATAAATCCCAAAGAAAAACATGGGGCAGCTATGGCTTTGTGGGGATTAGGGGTTATGATTGGACCTATTTTAGGGCCAACACTCGGTGGGTATTTAACAGAATATTATAGTTGGCGGTGGGTATTTTATATCAATTTACCCATTGGTATTATTTCTTTTTTAGGCATATATACTTTTCTTGCCCAAGATGATATACGTCACAGACCTCTTGATATTTTTGGTTTTTTAACATTAAGCATCGCCATTGGAGGGTTACAATTAATGTTAGACCGGGGTGAACAAGCCGATTGGTTTCATTCATGGGAAATTATTTTTTATGCAGGCTTAATAGCTATTTCTTTTTGGATGTTTCTTGTCCATATTTTTTATGTTCAACATCCTTTTATTAGCATATTTATGTTTCAAGATCGTAATTTTGTTACAGGAATAATTTTTATATTTTTTGTTGGAATTATTCTATTGGCCACTATGGCACTTCTTCCACCATTTTTACAAAATATTATGGGCTATCCAGTTGTTGATGTTGGACTATTACTAGCACCACGCGGAGTTGGCACCATGATTGCGATGATTATCGTTGGTAAAATGACAGGAAAAATAGATCCAAGATTTTTAATTACTTTTGGCTTAATGTTAACTGCTTTTTCCTTATTTGAAATGACAAAATTTACAACTTTTGTCCCTGTTCATTTAATTATTTCAAGCGGGATAATCCAAGGATTTGGGCTAGGTTTTATTTTCGTTCCCTTAAGCGCCATAGCTTTTGCGACATTACCTGGATCTCATAGAACAGAAGCTGCTGGATTTTTTAGTTTAATGCGTAATATAGGAAGCAGTATTGGAATATCAATTGTTATTGCTCTTCTTAGTCAAAATGCAAAAATTAACCATGCTTATCTTGTTGAAGACATTACACTTTATAACAAGACACATGTTATACATTCAATAGCACCAAAAATGGTACATAACGAAAAAGCAGCGTTAGCTGTTCTTAATAATGAAATTACTAAACAAGCCTTTACTATAGGTTATATTAATGATTTTAAATTTATGATGTGGATGGTTATAGCTATTATCCCTATGGTTTTACTTTTACGTAAACAAAATAGGGAAGAAATTACAAAACCTATTATTGATTAAAATTATTTCTGATTCTAAATCAAATTTTATCTAAAAAAATATACTATTATTCTAAAATATGAAAATAACTTCATTATTTATTTTCATGGATTTTCTATATTTTTGATTAGTAGATAGGTATCTACTATATATAGAAAAATAAACCTCTTTATAAAAAAAATCATTGGTTTCATGTAAAATATGAATTTTTAAAGTTTCGACTTTTTATTTACAATTTTTAAATAAATAAAATCCTATAATTAATTATAAAACAAACTTTTCCAAGAATATACTTAGGGGAGAGAAAGAGGAGAGAAAATGGTTTTCCAAGATATAAAAGATAGAATGGTAAATAAATCTTCAAAATCAATTAGCTTTACGAACACTTTAATCATTTCTACATTTTTGTTTGGTATTACACCAAGCTATGCAAAATCTGATACTGATTTTAATACCTATTTAACGCAAGGTTACGTTGAAGTTTCAAATTTCGCGGGAACTATGCAACCAACACCAGATTTACGAAAAAAAGAATATTTTTATCAAAAAGCTTTAAAAGCTGATCAAAACTTACTTATTCAACCAGAAAGTCCAAATTCCTGGTCTATGCCTAGTTCCATGATTGAACATGCACAGAGAATGCGGAGTTATCTCATCCAAAGTTTTAATCAAGGAGCACGCACAATCAATCCTATGGCAGCGGCCAAAGCCCAGGTAAATTTTGATTGTTGGGTGGCCCAATTTCCTCAATCACATAAGGGGGTCGGAAGCCAGCAATGTTACCAATTATTCATAAGCGCTTTAAATCTTTTACCCATCCCTGTAAATTCTGGGTTAGGTGAATCACCAGATCATGGTAACCATAATGGAGGTGGTCAACAAACTTCTGATAATGGTGATGACAACAACAATGGCGGGAACAATAATGGAAATAATGGTGGTGGATTACCTTTAATTGGCATATCACTTGGCGGTGGAAATAACACTGGCAATGGCACCATAGCAGGAGTTGGTGTTCTTTCTGGTAACAACAATGGTAATGGTGGTTTAGTTGGTGTTGGTGCTGTATCCGGTAACAACAGTGGCAATGGTGGCCTAGTTGGTGTGAGTGCGTTATCTGGTAATAACAGCGGCAACGGTGGTTTAGTTGGTGCTAGTGCCTTATCCGGTAATAACAGCGGCAACGGTGGTTTAATTGGTGCTAGTGCCTTATCCGGTAATAACAGTGGCAATGGTGGCCTAGTTGGTGTTGGTGCTGTATCCGGTAATAATAGCGGCAATGGTGGTTTAGTTGGTGTGAGTGCGTTATCTGGTAATAACAGCGGCAACGGTGGTTTAGTTGGTGCTAGTGCCTTATCCGGTAATAACAGCGGCAACGGTGGTTTAATTGGTGCTAGTGCCTTATCCGGTAATAACAGTGGCAATGGTGGCCTAGTTGGTGTTGGTACTCTATCCGGCAACAATAGTGGTCAAGGTGGATTGGTTGGGATAAATACGGGTATAACTCATAGCAATCAAAATGGCCCAATTCAGGTTAACACTTCATCAGCAGGTAATTTGCCACTTCTTCCTTCTAGCCAAAATAGAATGTTTAATGCAGAAATAGGTAATAGCCACGGCTCTGATAATGGCGGCAACGGTGGAGGAAGCAGCAGTGGTGGTAACGTAGCTGATGCTGTTGGTAAAACCGTCGATGGCGCAGGCGGTGCCGTTAAAGATACTCTTAGTAAAACTAAAGATGTTTTAGACAAAGTTTTAGGTAAATAATAGTTAGACTTTTTATAAAAGGGACTTTGCTATAATAAGCAAAGTCCCTTTTCGTAACCTAATCAGAATTTCCATTTCGTGATAAAAGAATATTTGTTTGTTCCAAACGATGGGCAAGCTCACGCATTATTTCAATAGAAAAAGTTGGAAAATCTTTTATCATTTGAAAAAATATATCCTTACTTATACGCAAAGCAATTAAATGCGTTGTTGCCAAAATTGTTGCTGTCCTTGGTACATCACATAAAATACCAACTTCTCCTACTAAGCTATTGGGCCCACATTCATGAACTTTGATTTGTTGGTCTTTAGGGCCAATAATAATATCCGCGTGTCCTTCTAATACAATATAAGCAGCATCTGCCATATCGCCTTGGCTAAATAATTTTTCACCTGGTTCAAATATAACTCTTTCACTCGCAAAAGCTAAAAGTTTAAGTTTACTTGCCTCTATATTTGCAAACATTTTTATTCTTTTTAAAGCTTCAACTTCTTGATCTAAATTCATCATGCTTAATCCTTAACTATTATGAAATCATAGCATAAAAATGGGTACCATCTTTATCAAGTTCTTCTACACTTCCTGATTCAACTATTTGATTATTTTTAACCACCCAAATAACATCAAATTTTTTGGCAAGTTCAGCATGGTGTAATACCCAAACAACTGCACATTTTTTTTGTTTTTCTAAAATTGATTCAACTAGATATTGTTGCATTGCGGGATCAAAAAGAGACGCTGCTTGGTTTAAAACTAAAAGATCAGGAGATTTAAAAAGGGCACGCAAAATTCCAATTTTTTGACGTTGATTAGCCGCAAGTTTTTTTCCACCCGCACCTACTTCAAAATCAAGACCAGCAAGTAAAATACTTGGACGCAAGTTTAATTCATCTAAAACCTTTGTCATCAATTGATGCACTTTTAATGCTGCTTGAGATTGCCCATAAGCAAGTTTACCAAAAAGAACATTATCTTGTAATGTAGCTTCGGGATTGTAAGCTTTGTCATCATAAAATCGTACCGAATCGAAAAACTTTTCTGGTAAGCCTTTAGAAAAAATTAATCTTGCTTGAACTATTTTTTCTTGAAGTAAAGGTGTAACAATACCCAGACGGTGCCGCATTTCATTATAACGTAAAATTAAATTCATAAGATGATTTTTATCCATTTTAGATAAAGAATTCATATTCTTGTCATTAACACGTACAACTAAACTTTTATAATAAGGTAAATCTTCCTCTTCAAAAAAACCAAACTGTTCAAAAAATGGATGGTTCGTAGGAAGATCAGATAAAAGCTCCGTCAATGTTTGGGCAATTTTATAACCCATTAATAAAAAATCATCCCATAATCCAGCTTTTTTAATAACATCATGAATATAAGAATTAGAAGAAAGGTTTTGTTCAGTAAAAGAGTTATCTAAAGCAATACCAAAAAGTATGTTTTCGCCAACTGCCAAAGAACGATTATAATAACGATAATCAAAAGGTTCTATAATTGTTTTAAATTCTGGTTTATCAAAATATTCACGTAAAATTTTACGCGCTTTTACTATATCATCAGCTAAGGTGGGCCAACCTTCTGGTGAAATAACGGTGCGAAGACCAAAACGATATATTTCTTCCTCTAAGCCAACGAACTTTAACAACCCAAGCAAATATTGGTCAAGTTCATGGGAATTATGAAATCCACAAACTTTGTAATCTATCCAGTTATCATGAATATCCCAAATTACATTTCCTGAGCGTTGCGCTTCTTCAATAAAAAATTGGTCTTTTGATTTTTTTTCTTCATATTCAGATATAGGATAATGTTTAAGACCGTAAAGAATATTATGACGTATTGTTGTTGAAAACAAATATGAATCCTGACCAATATAGGACATTCTACGGCCTACCATAGATTCCGGTAACAAAAACCAATCTTGATCATTTATTAATATCTTGCCCATATTAGGTTGAACTAATCTTGCCAGCAATAAAGCTATTTGTTCTTTTCCTTCACCTGCTGGTCCCACAACCGCAATGTGTTTTTTTAGATCTAATTGAGCATTAAATGCGTCTAATAATTTATGATGATGATCATCAACGACATCAACATTTTGAAAAGTAATTTTACCTTCTAATTGTAATGTTTCTGGATTTAAATTTTGAAATTCAATTGGGCTAATATCATCCGTATCAAATTGTTCAATAACTTGCTGGTATTTAATTTGGACATCTTGTCTTTGTTGATCCCAATCAATGAGCTCTTTAATTGGGCTTGGTAAATCTTTATAGGCAGCTATAACTGCAACTAACCCCCCTACATCTAAATATCCTTTAATTGCTAAATATCCACCAAATAAATAAAATAAAAAGGGTGTTACTTGAGATAAAAAGTTATTTAAAAATTTAATCATAAATTTACGTTGATAAATTTCAAATCTAATAAAATAAATCAACCCTAATCTTGATGAAAATTCAGCACGTTCATAATTTGATGTATCATTGGTGCGAATTTCAACAATACCATCAACACATTCTGCAATACGACCAGCAAGTTGACGGGCCGTAATTTGTCTTTGTTTACCTAGCTCTAAAACCTTGCGTCGCATCCTAGGTATAATTACAATTTGGATCAAAAGGACGCCAACTGTCACCAATCCCAAATATGTACTTTGCAACACAATAAAAAATAAGGCCGTTAAAGCTTGTCCTCCTAAAAAAACAGGTTGAACAAAAGCATCCCCAATAAATCCACCTAAAGGTTCAACTTCATCTTTAATCATTGTGGCAATTTCTGCCTGTTTAACTTTACGAAAATAAAAGGGAGGAAATCTTAAAATTCTATCCAATAATTCAAATCGCAACCGCCGTAACATACGTTCGCCCAAACGTCCTTTTTGGGTATTGATATAATATTTAAACCAACCATTTACCATAACCAAAAGCAGAAAGATTAAACTTAGAACTGTTAGATAAGTCAGCCGTTCAAAATTAATTCCTTCAAATAATATAAATTGGGATGGACCTTCCCAGAATTTCAAAAAATCAGGGACAGTTATAGATAAAGAGAATAACGAAGCTGTTTGTGAATGTTGGAAAGATTTTCCTAAAATCGCTTCATTAACAATGGTTTTAGGTAAATCCAAAGATATAAAATAAAAAACCTGGGATAATAAAACCCAACCCAAGATAATAAATTGATCCGATTTACTATGGCGTATAATATATTTGAAAAGATTTTGATCCATAATCTTTTGACTTTTTATTTCATTTTAATTTTTTATCATAGCTATTCATTAAAGATATTTATATGCTAAAATCATTCGGCATAATTATATAAAGGAAAAATTATTGCGTCCTAAAAATTTCCGCATTTTAATCTATAGCCATGACACATTTGGATTGGGCCATCTACGTCGTTGCCGTTCGATTGCCCACACTTTAGTTGAAAAAAACAAAGATTTATCTGTTTTAATTTTATCTGGATCCCCCATTATAGGAAGCTTTGATTTTCGTGCCCGAGTTGATTTTGTTAGAATACCCGGTGTAATTAAGTTACGCAATGGGGATTATACATCTTTAAATCTTCATATTGATATTAAAGAAACACTTGCGATGCGTGAATCTATTATTCGCCATACAGCAGAAAGTTTCAGGCCAGATCTTTTTATTGTGGACAAAGAACCTTTAGGGTTAAGAGGGGAAGTTGAGAAAACCTTACATCTTTTAAAAAAGCAAGATGTGCCTATTATTTTAGGCTTAAGAGATATTATGGATGATCCAGAAAGTCTTGCACCCGAGTGGAAACGAAAAAATATTATTCCTGCCTTACAAAATTATTATGATCAAATATGGGTCTATGGATTACCCCAAATTTGTAATCCCTTATCTGGTATTAAACTTTCAGAAAAAATTGAAGAGAAAATTTTTTATACAGGTTATTTGAAAAGACATTTGCCATCCATCTCAACTCATTACGGAAAAACATTATCAATTAAAGAACCCTATATCTTGGTAACAACAGGTGGAGGGGGTGATGGAGATACCATGATTGATTGGGTGCTTCGTGCTTATGAAAAAAATTCATCTGGACTTTTACCAGCTGTTTTAATTCTGGGGCCCTTTATGCCATCCCACCGTCAAGCTGAATTTTTAACACGTGCCGTTTCTTTGAAAAAAATAAAAATTATAAGTTTCGATACAAATATTGAACATCTTATGATGAAAGCTGAGGGTATTGTTGCCATGGGGGGATATAATACTTTTTGTGAAATTTTATCTTTTGATAAAAAAGCTTTAGTTATTCCACGTGTAAAACCAAGATTAGAGCAATATATACGGGCAGAACGTGCAGAAAAGCTGGGACTTATTAAAATGCTCCCTGAAAATAAATATCAGGATACAGAAATTATGATTAAATATTTAAAAAATTTACCTAAACAAAATTTACCGTCAACCGTAAGCATACCCGGTCTTTTAGAGGGACAAAATAATGTACAAAAATTAGCCAAAGAATGGCTAACCTTAAAAAATCAACGTAGAAATTCATCTATTCCAGAAAAATCATCTGTGGTTAAAATGAAAAGGGTATAATGTGTGGAACCCGTTACATTACCCTCAAAAATCTTATTTATTTTAAAAGGATATCCAAGACTTTCAGAAACATTTATTGCGCAAGAAATACTGGAACTTGAAAAAAATGGATTACCTATAAAAATTATTTCCTTACGTCAACCAACTGATACATATACCCATCCTATTCATCAAGAAATTAAAGCATCTATACTTTACTTGCCTGAATATTTATCACATGCCTGCTTTAAAGTTTTTAAATCTTGGCTTTATGTAAGAAAAAATTATCCTGGTTATTCTTTGGCGTTTAAAAGTTGGATCCGTGATTTTTTAAAAGATTTTAGTTTCAATCGCATACGCAGATTTGGGCAAGCCTTGGTTCTTGTTTATGAAACTAAATATGAAAATATTGGTCAAATTCATGCCCATTTTTTACATACACCTGCCTCGGTTGCTTTTTATACATCTCTTATTCTTAATATTCCTTGGAGCTGTTCAGCCCATGCCAAGGATATATGGACAACACCCATATGGGAAATTAAGAAAAAATTATCTTCCTTAACATGGCTTGTCACTTGTACACAAAAAGGGTGTACATATTTAAAATCATTATGTGCGGACCCAAATAAAATATCATTAATCTACCATGGGTTGGATTTAAAAAGATTTCCTTTAGCAACACCTTTGTATAATAATAATCAAGGTTCCGATCCAACTAAACCGGTTATTATTTTTTCAGTTGGAAGACTGGTTGATAAAAAAGGATATGATGATCTTCTCCAAGCTTTTTCCCTGCTTCCTTCTACACTTTATTGGCATTTTATTCATATAGGGGACGGACCTTTAAAAGAAAAATTAAAAATCCTTGCCCATGAGCTTGGACTTCAATCTAAAATCACATGGTACGGGGCAAAACCCCAAGATTTCATTCTTCCCTTTTACCAAAAGGCTGATATATTTGTACTTGCAAGCAAACCTTCACATGACGGGGATCAAGATGGATTACCCAATGTTTTGATGGAAGCACAAAGCCAAGGGTTATCTGTTTTATCAACCTATAGCGGGGGAATTGATGAATTCATTCTGGACACTCAAACAGGATTATTAGTTAATCCCAATGATCCCAAGAATTTGGCTCAATCTTTAATAAAATTGATAACCCAACCTGAATTCCGGCAGGTTCTAGGCCAAAATGGACAAAAGAGGCTTCAAGATTATTTTTCTTTAAACCAATGTATCCAAGATCTTCTTCGAAAATTTTCTGATTTTTTACCTAAAGATTTATGAATATAGCTTTTTATGCCCCTTTAAAATCACCAGATCACTTAATTCCTTCAGGTGATCGATTAATGGCACGATTATTAATTAAAGCATTAAAAATGCAACAACATCATGTCGAAATTGCAAGTTCTTTTCGAAGTTTTGAAGATAAAGGGTCATTAATCTACCAACAGAGAAAATTTAAGGAAGCTAAAAAAATATGTGATAATTTAATTCAAATTTTTTTAAAAAGGCCTTTAAAAAAACGCCCCCATATTTGGTTTACCTACCACCTTTATTATAAGGCACCTGATTTAATTGGACCTTTTGTATCCCATCATTTAAATATCCCTTATATTGTGGCAGAAGCATCCCATGCGCGTAAAAGATTAAAAGGACCATGGGCTTTTAATGCAAAAAAAGTTATAGAGAGTTTAAATCAAGCTGATCATATTTTAACACTTAACCCTCGTGATAATTTTGGTCTTGTAGATTTATTGAGAAATGATCATAAAATTACAAATCTTGCCCCGTTTTTAGAAACTCAAATCTTCCAAAAAAAATTAAATCAGCTTATAAAATTAAAAAAATTACTGGCAAAAAAATTAAATTGTAATCCAACACAACCCTGGCTTTTAACAGTGGCCATGATGCGTTTTGGGGATAAACTATCATCCTACAATTTTTTAGCTGAAGCTTTAGTCAAAATAAAATCTATACCTTGGCAATTAATTATCGTGGGAGATGGCCCAGCAAGACAAGAAATAGAAAAGAGCTTTGAAAGTTTAAGTAAAGATCAAAAGGTTTTTTTTGTTGGTCAACAGGATTCAAATTCCTTAATTAATTTTTATAGAATGACCGATATTTTTGTATGGCCTGCTATTAATGAAGCTTATGGGATGAGCCTTCTAGAAGCACAAACATCTGGTCTTCCGGTGGTGGCGGGTGATTATGGCGGCGTTTCTTCCATTGTCTATCACAATGAAACAGGATTATTAAATAAACCTGGTGATATTAAAAATTTTACAAAAAATATTAAAAAACTTTTGTCTAATCCAGAATTAAAAAGGACTATGTCCAAAAAGGCAAAAACAATGACAAAAAAATTTCACAGTCTTTCTTTTGCATCAAAAAAAATTGATACATTACTTCATCAAATTGTTTCATTACATGAGAAAGAGAATTAATTTTGACCTTACTTGGATTAATAAGACATGGGCCAACCTCGTGGAATGAATCAAAAAAAATTCAAGGTTGGTCAGATATCTCTCTAAGCCCTAGGGGTCAAGAAACAGTTAAAAATTGGATTATTCCTGAAAAATTTAAAAATTTTTTATGGGTATCAAGCCCTTTAAAAAGGTGTCTTGAAACTGCATCCTTATTGGGTATAGAACCATTAATTGTTCCTAACCTTAAAGAAATGTCTTGGGGAATTTATGAAGGTCATACTTTACAAGAATTAAGAAATAATCTTGATCCCACTATTCACGAGCGTGAAAAATTAGGTCTTGATTTTCACCCTCCCCAAGGTGAAACACCAAGGGAATTACAAAATCGCCTAAAACCATGGTTATATTCCCTTGGACAATCTAAAAAAAATACTATTGCTGTTACCCATCGTGGTGTTATTCGAAATATTATGGCATTAGCAACAGGATGGGATATGATTGGCAAACCACCTTTTCCAATTGAACCCAATTGTCTTCATCTGTTTAAAATAAATCATGATGGAATCCCGGCTATTGAGACTATGAATATTATGTTAAAATAATTTTATGGCACAAATAAAAATATTTTTTTATGTTCAACATTTATTAGGTATTGGTCATTGGCAGCGTGCTTTATTTTTGTGCCAGGCCTTACATAATCAAGGATTTCAAATATGTTTAGCATCAGGGGGTATGTCTCCTGATCATCCACAAATAGGAAAATTTAATTTCGTTCAGCTTCCACCTGTCAGAAGTTTGGATCATACATTCAAAACATATGTTGATGGGCGGGATCAACCTATTAATGAATTATGGAAAAAAACCCGGCAAGAAATTTTGATAAAAAAATTAAAGGATTTTAATCCCCATATTATTATAATTGAACATTTTCCCTTTGGTCGTCATTTTTTTGAATTTGAACTTATTCCTTTCTTAGATCAAGCATCATCTCAAAAAAATAAACCAAAAATTTTATGTTCTGTTCGTGATATTTTACTCCCCACGACCAACCCCAAAAAAATCTTAAAAACGCTTTGCTTTATTAAAAATTATTTTAATTATATTTTAGTCCATGGGGACCCAAATTTTATCACCTTAGAACAAACATTTCCCGATACAAAAACCTTTCATCATAAAATCATTTATACAGGCTATATAACAAACCCAAATTATTCTTTTATCCCCCTTAAATCTCTGCAAAGACATAAAGAAATAATCATTTCTGCAGGTGGGGGGGGTGCTTCATTAAAATTATTCCAATGTGCTCTACAAGCAAAAAAAATATCAAAATTTAAAAACTATACATGGCGTTTTTTTATTGGGTCGTTTATATCTGAACAGCATCGCAATATGATAAAATCTTATCAATCATCTGATATGATTTTTGAAAGATTCGGTAATAATTTTTATCAACATTTACAAGAAGGATTTTGTTCTATTTCACAGGCAGGGTATAATACAACCCTGGATCTTCTTCAAGCTAAAATACCATCTTTGGTTATACCTTTTATGGAAAAAAATGAAAGCGAACAAATGATTAGAGCAAAAATTTTTGAAAAATTTGGGTTTTTACATATTTTACACGAAGATGACTTAACCCCCTTATCTTTGGCACAATCCCTTGATCATTTACCCCAAGAAATTCCAGATATACTTATTAATCTTCAAGGTATTCCGAACACCATCAATTTTATTAAAAGTATGTAAATGGCTAGTTGGAGTGATCTTAAACAAGAATTAATTTTATGGGATTCCCATAATTTATCCATATATATGTGGTGGCGTGATGATGATGCCGTTCAATTTACCCCTGAGCTGCAGCTTCTTTTAAATCTGGCAAAAACAAACCACTGTCCAATTACCTTGGCTGTTATTCCTTATGCCAATCAATTAAAATTAGATGACATGATCCATAATGAGTATGAATTATCAATTGTACAACATGGATATCGCCATCATAATCATGAAACATATCCCACAAAAAAAAGTGAATTTGGTCTTAATCGTTCTTTATCAGACTCAATAGATGATTTGCATGAAGGACAGCTATTAATGAAAAAAGTTTTTGGACCTTATGCTTTACCAGTTTTGGTACCACCCTGGAATCGTATCGATGATAGGATTATTGATTATCTTCCATCTCTGGGATTTAAAGGATTATCTACTTTTGGTACAGATAAGATTGGATTAAAAAAAGGAATTCTTCAATGGAACTGTCATATTGACCCTATAAATTGGCATCAAGGAAAAAGCTTTTATGGAGAAAGCCAAGTTATAGATATGATCCTTCATGAAATACAAAAAAGACGTTTTAATTCGTCATCCCATAATCCTTTGGGATTATTAACTCATCATCTTATTCATGATAAAAATTGCTGGAATTTTATCCAAAATTTACTGGATTTTAGTCAAAATTATTCTTGTATCCAATGGATCAGTTTAAAGAGTTTCATTAAATGAACTTTAAAATGACTATTACATTTGACAAGAGCATAAATTTCAATTCTGATTAATATAAGGACATTTTATTAAAGAAAAAAAATGGATTGTGTATTAGATATTAAAAATCTTTCTTTGGCTTTTCGTTTAGGCCAATATAGTTTTGATGTTGTCAAAGATATTTCTTTTACCATTCCATCTGGGCAAACAGTTGCCCTTGTAGGTGAATCAGGGTCAGGTAAATCCGTTATTGCTCAAGCTATTATGAATATTTTACCCCCTAATGCTAAAATTATTAGAGGAGAAATTATTTTCAATGGCAAAAAAACAAAATCCTTAAATATTTTAGATCAAAATCCTTTTGGCAAACGCATGCTCTCTATCAAAGGGCAAGATCTTTCTATTATTTTCCAAGAACCTATGACATCGCTTTCGCCCGTACACACCATAGGGGATCAAATTAGCGAGGTTCTTTTTATTCATCAAAAAATTAATTACAAAGCTGCGAAAGAACTTTGTCTTTCTATGTTAAAAATGGTTGGCTTTAAAAACCCTAAACAGGCATTTAACCGATATACTTTTGAATTATCAGGTGGGCTTCGCCAACGTGCTATGATTGCCATGGCTCTTATTTGTAGGCCAAGTCTCTTAATTGCAGATGAACCAACAACTGCTTTGGATGTTACTATTCAAGCCCAAATTTTGGGATTAATACGCGATTTACAAAAAGAATTAAATATGGCTGTTTTAATGATTACCCATGATCTTGGAATCGTTGCAAATATGGCTGATAATATTGTGGTTCTTTATCACGGTACTATCATGGAAAAAGGTAGCCTTGATGATATATTTTATGATCCACAACATCCTTATCTTAAAGGGTTACTAAAGGCCATCCCAAGATTTCATATGGGAGAGGGTGAAAAATTAATTCCTCTTCGGGCTATTCGTCATAAAACTGTACCAGAAAGCTTTATTAAAAAAAATACTGTTGCCCCCAGTAAACAGCCCCTTTTAGAAATTTCAAATATTTGTAAAACGTACCGCTATGGGCATTCGCTTATTCGGGCTGTCGATGATATCAGCTTTACCCTTTATCAAGGTGAATGTCTTGGTATTGTAGGAGAAAGTGGGTGTGGTAAAACAACTTTAAGTAAAATCATTCTCCGCGCCATAAGTCCCGATCAAGGCCGTATTTTTATGTATGAGAAAGGAGAGAAATTTGATCTTTTAAATGTATCTTCTTCTTTATCGTTTAAACTTAGACGTTCAATGCAATTTATTTTTCAAGATCCTTTTAGTTCGCTTAATCCAAGAATGACTATTGGTGATATTTTACAAGAACCTTTATTAATTCATCAAATCGGTACAGCCAAGAGCAGAAAAAAATTGGCCAAACAACTTATGGAAATTGTAGGTCTTGATCCTAATTATCTTAATCGCTATCCCCATAGTTTTTCTGGTGGTCAACGTCAACGTATCGGTATTGCAAGAGCATTAGCTCTTAATCCCGATATTATTTTATGTGATGAACCTGTATCAGCTTTAGATGTTTCTATTCAAGCCCAAATCCTTAATCTTCTTAAGGAATTAAAAAAAGAATTGGGGTTAACCTACCTTTTTATATCCCATAATCTGGCAGTTGTGGATTATATTGCGGATCGGATTCTTGTTATGCATGCAGGTCGGATCGTTGAAATGGCACCTAAACATATTTTATTTAAAAATCCCATTCATCCTTATACTCAAACCTTATTGGCAGCTGTACCCGAACCTGACCCACGTTATCCTTTAGATTTTAAAAGGTTTAAAAACTCTGATTATGGAAATGCAGAAAATTGGCCCCATCCTTTCACCATTAAACATGGGGAAGATGTTCCTTTAATCGAAATTGCATCTCATCATTTTGTTCGTGCTCATCATGCTGTTTAATAATCAAATAACTGTTTTAGTGACAAAGGTTTTTAAAAGAAATTGGTTCTTTTTTTCTTTAATAATTTTTTTTGTTTTATCCTTACATGTTTTTGCAGGTACTTTTTCTTATCAAGAAGCACCCTCCTTAAAGGTAAAAGTTGACCAAGGCGTATTACCCCGTCTTTTAGAGCGGTTACCAACAAACCCTGCTATAGCAACATTACCATGGCCCAATCAAACACCAGGATCTTATGGGGGTGTACTTACAACATTAGGTATTACTAGCAAAGATACCAGATTAATGACTGTATATAGCAATGTTCGTTTAATTAACTATGATAAAGATTTTAATTTAGTTCCCGATCTTTTAGAATCATTTGATGTTCAAGATAATAAAATTTTTACTTTTCATTTAAGATCTAACCATCGATGGTCTGATGGATATCCCTTTACAACTGAAGATTTTCGTTATTATTGGGAAGATATTGCAAACAATGAAGATTTATCACCCAACGGACCACCTTTAAATTTTTTGGTTAAAGGTGAAAAACCAAAAGTAGAGATTATAGATGATACTACCATACGCTATAGTTGGAATAATCCTAATAATAATTTCCTACCTATGTTAGCTGGACCTAATCCTTTATATCTTTACCGTCCAAGTCATTATTTAAAAAAATTTCACAAAAACTATACCAAGGCAGAAGATCTTGATCTTTTAATCAAGCAAGAAAGATTTCGAAACTGGGCACCACTCCATAATCGAAAAGATAATATGTACAGAAATGACAATCCTGATCTACCTACTCTTGATCCTTGGGTTTTGTCAACTAAACCTCCAGCTGATCGATTTGTTTTTATACGCAATCCTTATTATTACAAAATTGATCCAGAAGGACATCAATTACCTTATATAGATGAAGTTATTTGGAATATTACTGATAACAAAATCGTCCCAGCTAAGGTAGCTGCTGGTGAGGTTTTGCTTCAAGCCAGATATTTAAGATTTGATAATTATACCTTTTTAAAGGAAAGCGAAAAAAGAGGAATTTACAAAGTCAATCTTTGGAAAAATAGTACAGGGTCAGCTATGGCCTTGTATCCTAATCTTAATATTAATGATAAAATTTGGCATGATCTTTTTAACCAAGTTAATTTCAGACGTGCTTTATCACTAGGCATTGATAGACACGAGATTAATCAAATTATTTATTATGGATTAGCTGAAGAAGGAGCTAATACTATTTTACAGCAAAGCCCCTTATTTAAAGATACCTACAAAAAGAAATGGGCAACTTATGACCCAGCCATGGCAAATAAGCTTTTAGATGATTTAGGACTTAATAAAAAAAATGATGAAGGTATAAGATTACTGAAAGATGGAAGACCCTTAGAAATTATCGTAGAAGCAGCAGGTCAAGTACCTGAAGAAATTGATATTCTACAATTAATTGGAGATAGTTGGAAAAAAATTGGAATTAAAATTTTCATTAAAAGTTTAGAAAGAGATTATTTTCGCAATCGTATTTTTTCTGGTCAAACTATGCTTTCTGTTTGGACAGGATTAGAAAATGGGCTACCTAATACTTCTTTTAGCCCTGCAGAATTAGCACCTACATCCCAACAGCATCTTCAATGGCCAAAATGGGGGCAATATTTTGAAACCAATGGGGAATCAGGCCAACCTGTTAGAGATCCGGAAGCCCAAAAATTAATGGATTTACTTGATTTATGGTATAAAGCAACATCAAGTTCTGAAAAAGAAAGTATTTGGCATCAGATGTTAGAAATATTTAGTGATCAGGTTTATTCTATTGGTACTGTTTCTGAAACACCCCAACCTATAGTAATCAGTAAAAAACTACATAACATACCAGAGCAAGGTATTTATAGTTGGGAACCAGGTGGATATATTGGTATGTATAATCCTGATACTTTCTGGTTTGATCAATAAGGTAAAGAAATAATAGCATGGTAAAATACTTAATAAAAAGATTAGGCATTACATTCATAACATTATGTGCCATTAGTTTTTTAATTTTTGCCATTATCCAAGCACCACCTGGTGATTATTTAACCACCTATATCAATGAACTTCAAAGTCAAGGAGAAGCGGTTGATCCACAAAAAATTGCTTTTTTAAGAGAGCAATATGGATTGGATAAAAGCTTTTTTGAACAATATTTTATGTGGGTTAGCGGCTTAATCCAAGGGGATTTGGGCTATTCTTTTGAATTTAATCAACCTGTCAGCCATATTATCGGGGAACGATTAGAATTAACTGCACTCGTATCTTTTAGCACCCTTATTTTCATATGGATTATTTCTTTTCCTATTGCAATTTATTCAGCTACCCATCCTTATAATTTTTTAGATTATATTTTAACTTTGATAGGTTTTTTTGGATTGGCTATACCAAGCTTTCTTTTAGCTTTGATTTTACTCTATTTAAGTAATGTGTTTTTTGATACGTCCATCGGTGGATTAATGGATCCTATATATATTGATCAACCATGGAATATAAATAAATTTTTATCTGTATTAAGTCATTTGTGGGTGCCCGTAGTTGTTATTGGAACATCAGGGACAGCCGCTATGATCAGACGATTACGTGCCAATCTTTTAGATGAATTACAAAAACCATATGTAGTTACAGCAAAAGCTAAGGGATTAAGAAAAAATAAACTTTTAATTAAATATCCTTTGCGCCTTTCTTTGAATCCTTTCATTGCGGATATTGGATCTATTTTACCTGATATTGTATCGGGTGCTGTTGTAGTTTCTGCGGTTTTATCGCTTCCCACAACAGGTCCTATGTTACTTCAAGCTTTGTTAAGTCAGGATATGTATTTGGCTGGTTCTTTTTTAATGTTTCTTGCTGTATTAACGATCATTGGTATGTTTATATCCGATATTCTTCTTGCTTTACTTGATCCCAGAATCAGATTGGGTGGGGTTATAAAAAAATGATTTTTATTTGTGTTAGGTTTTTATGACTTTAAATCATTATGTTAATCAACAACCTTTTGACCCCTATCAAAGTGAAACTTCTGAGGGGCAAGAAAAATTTTATCAAGCATCCCAATGGCGTATTATCTGGTGGAGATTTCGTCAACATAAATTAGCTTTAATTTCTGGGTTATTTTTATTGTTTATGTATATAGCTATATGCATGACCGAATTTTTGGCCCCCTATAATTTACATACACGTCATATTGATTTTATTTACGCCCCACCTCAATCTATTCATCTTTTTCACGAAGGGCAATTTATCGGTCCATTTACGTATGGGTATCGTTATTCATTAAATATGGAAAATTTAAAACGTGATTATAAACGAGATAATACAATCATCCATAAAATACAATTTTTTTGCCGTGGGGATTCTTATAAATTATGGGGTTTTATTGATTCTAATTGGCATTTTATTTGTCCGGAACCTAGTAATGATAAAGCAACCTTGTTTTTATTAGGAACTGATCGTTTGGGACGTGACATGCTCTCACGTATTATTTATGGCGCACGAATTTCGCTCACCGTTGGATTAATTGGGGTAACCATAAGTTTTTTATTGGGTCTATTTATTGGTGGCATTGCTGGATATTATGGGGGATGGGTTGACACCATATCCCAACGTTTAATTGAAATTATCCAATGCCTCCCCCAAGTTCCCCTTTGGCTTGCGTTATCTGCCATTATTCCTATTACCTGGAGCCCAATTTTAGTCTTTTTTGGCATAAGTGTTATTTTAGGTTTTCTTGATTGGACAGGGTTGGCGCGGGCTGTACGTTCTAAATTTTTATCTTTACGTGAAGAAGATTTTTGTACAGCAGCTCAATTATTGGGGGCCAAGCCAAAAAGAATTATTACACGTCATCTTTTACCAAATTTTTCAAGTCATTTAATTGCATCAATAACTTTATCTATTCCCAGTATGATTCTTGGTGAAACAGCTTTAAGTTTTCTGGGTCTGGGCTTGCGCCCCCCCATTACAAGTTGGGGTGTGCTTTTAACTGAAGCCCAAAATATGAATGCCGTTGCTTTATATCCTTGGCTTTTGCTTCCTGCTGTTCCTGTTATTCTTGTTGTGTTAGCTTTTAATTTTTTTGGGGATGGTCTAAGAGATGTCGCAGATCCATATAAAACACATTAAAAGATAAGATTATTTTTTCTGTAACCACAAGCTATTTTCATAAGCCGTTGGTAATAAAGGTAATGTATCAACAATAGAATGTTTTAAATCTTCCATCATTTGGGTTTTAACAAAATGGCTCGCAAAGATAACTTGCCATTGATCAGATAAAATTAAAGGTATTATAATTAATTGTTCATTATATCCCCGCCATGCCCAAGATTTTGGATAATCTTGGGGAAGAAAAATATCATGAATATGAACTAATACCCCGGAGGGCAATTGAGGTAAAATGACGTTGATTAATAAATCAACATCACTTCCTGGAATTAAAATATGGCTTGAATCAATAAAAACCATATCATTTTCTTTTAATGATATAAAAATATCTTTGTGCTTTAATTTTAAATTACTTTGAATAAATTCCATAGACGCTACATCAAAAGAGGCGCGAGGTTTTGGGTCAATCACCGTCATATGCGTGCGTAATTGACCATCACGAATAGCTTCTATAAAAAATCTTGTTGAATGGCCAGATCCAATTTCAATAATTTTGCTGGGTTTATATAATCTTGTAAGCGTATAAGCAACCGCAGCATCTAATCTTGGAAACCAATCTTGATGCCATCTTGGTAGATTTCTCCCTCCATTCTTGGCCTTTGCTTCATTAATTGTGATTGTTTGTAATTCCTGGCTAAACTGACCTATTCTTAAAAGAAGATTTTTAAAAAAATCTTTAGAATTTAAGAATTTAGTATAGATATCATTATAGAAAATATTTTTTCTTTCTTCTAAAAAAACATCCATATAACGATAAGGTACAAAAAATCCATAGAATTTATAACCCAAAATTGTAGCAATTTTAAAATAGAACCTTTTTATTAAAAGAAAATATTTTTGATAAAATTTTATCATAAAGGAAGTATTAAACCTTCATAAGCTATATGAGCTTGAGAAAATGTTTTTTTAAGATCTATATCCACCTGATCTAGAAAATAATCATCATGACCTGGATCATGATGGAAGGCAACAAAAGTCTTAACCCCAGCTTTTTTAGCAAAATCTATACCCACCTGCCAAGTAGAATGCCCCCACCCACAACAACGATTATATTCTTCATCTGTATAAGTTGAATCATAGATAAAAATATCTGCATTTTTAATAAAATCTATCAAAGCGTCATCCATTTTTTGATTTCCATGTTCATGATCGGTACAATAACAAATTGATCGTCCTTGATAGGTAAGCCTATATCCCACAGCTTCATTTGGATGGTTCAATCTTAATGTTTGAATTGTAACACCGGGTCTGGGTTCAATTATATTGTGCATGGGAATAGTATGGTAATGAACGTGAGCTTTGAAAATATCAGGTGTAACTGGGAAAAAAGGTTCTTGCATTAAATCTTTAACAAGATCTTTTGTAGATTTATTTTTCCATAAATCAGCAGTCCAAATGTTTATGTGATTATTTTGATAATATAAAGGTTTAAAAAAAGGTAATCCCACAACATGATCAAGATGCCAATGGGTTAGAAAAAGATCTAAATCAATATTAGAAGATGATTTGTTATTTATTAAATTATAACCCAGAGATCTGATACCTGTACCTGCATCAAAAATAAATAAAAAAGGTCCGCACATTACTTCGATACATGAGGTGTTCCCTCCATATTTGCTGTAGTTTTTTCCGCCACAAGCAAGACTACCTCTGACCCCCCAAAAACGTACAAACATTTTGCATTATCCTTATTTATTTTAATTAATTATTTAACTAACAAGGCGATATCCTTTTTCTTCTGTAATAAGTATTGACGCCTCAATCGGATTAAGTTCAATTTTTTGACGAAGACGATACATATGAGTTTCCAATGTACGTGTCGAAACACCAGAATTATAACCCCAAACCTTGTCGAGCAAAGTTTCGCGATCCATGGCTATCCCTTCATGGTCATATAAAAATCTTAAAATAGCTGACTCTTTTTCTGTTAACCTTATTTCCTTTTTATTTTTTTTATGGAGAAGAAGTTTAAGATGGGGATAAAAATCATAGGGGCCTATAGATAAAGCTGGATAAGATGTATCAGCATGGGTTAAATTCTGTTCTTTTAACAAAGCAATAAGCTGATTGATATGAAAAGGTTTATCCAGGAAATAGCGAACACCACTTACCAAAAATGGGTTCAAATTTTTATAAATTTTTGAATCTGCAATTAGAATAATAAAAATATTAGGAAATTCTTTATAAGCTAATTTACAAAAATCTAAGCTTATATCATTCAAAGTTTCAGCATGAACAAAAACATGGTCATAATGACCATGTTTTAACATGTCCAGTGCATGATCAATCTTTTCAACTTCATTCACATCAAATTCTGGATATAAACCAAGATGTTCAACAATTAATAAGGAAATTTTTTGATAAGGATCAAAAACCAAAATTTTTTTTTGCTGAAAGTTTATTTTATTGTTCATAATTTTACAGAATCTTATTAGTATTTTACTTAAATTATCTATATCATGATAATCTTGATATTATATCATATTTTTTTATCTTTGCCGAACTTTTACTTTTAAATTATGCCCAATCATTTTATTACAAATCGTATCCAAGCAGCTTTAAAACAAGGGGATATGATTCTCCTAACCCATAATCAATGTAAATGGGGAATTATAGCTTCGGAAACAATTGATCCATCCACATTTTATTTTTTAAAAAATCATTCTATTGATCTTAATTTTGTTTTATCAAATCCCCGAATTAAATCTTTGGAAGATAGTCCTATATTTCTTAATCATAATTTTTTACCTTCACATGAAAATGGCTTTACACTTTTTTCACTAGATACATCAACAACATGGGATGATCTTCAATCTTTTATCAATCCTATTGTTAAAATTTCAAAAGCTGACGGTAAAATTTTACCCCAAGATAAAAAGGGGAATAAAATTGATCAAATTTTATTAGACAAAATATTTCTTTTAGTAAAAAAAGCCGACCTTTTACCTTCTTTTATCTTTTTTAAAATTGAAAAACAGGATGAATCAATTTTTAATTCTTTTTTTCATTTATCTTTATGTTTGAATATAGATGGCGCAATTCTTAAAGATATTACACTAAATCAAGAAGAAATATTAACCCAAATAGCCGAAGCCAACCTTCCCTTGGCTCATAATATATTAGCTAAAATCTTAGTATTTCGAACCTCGGACCATTTAAAAGATCATTTAGCCATTTTAGTTAATTACGAACCATCATCTAATCCTGTTTCTTGTCGGATTCATTCTTCTTGCTTTACAGGTGATTTATTAGCCAGCCTTAGATGCGATTGTGGTGAACAACTTCATCAAGCTTTAATTACTTTGTCTCAAAATGATGGGGGTGTTTTGCTTTATTTAAATCAAGAAGGTCGGGGCATTGGCTTAATTAATAAATTACGTTCTTATCAATTGCAAGATCAAGGGATTGACACCTATCAGGCCAACCAATTTTTGGGGTTTGATGCAGATGAACGTTCTTATGAAACTGCCGCAACTATTTTAAAAATGCTTAATATTACAACTATTAATCTTTTGACCAACAGCCCGCAAAAAATTAATCATATGGAAAAAAACGGTATCCATGTTGCCAATCAAACTTTAATCAATATAAAACCAAATACTCATAATAAAAATTACCTTCAGGCTAAACAAGAAAAAATGAACCATAAGATAAATTTTAATAAATAACCCTGTACCCCAGATACTTTCATGAATCCTTCAAAATTAATTTTAACAGTAGGCGATAGAGCACCCAATTTTGCCCTTCCTGATTCTTTAGGCAAACTAAGATCTTTTTATGATTTGGTCAAAGGTCAATATATTCTGTTATATTTCATTCAATCAAACAATTCTGACGCAGAAATTAAAGCCAAATATTTTTTTGATCATCAAGAAAAATTTTATCAAAAAGCACATATCATTATTGTTACCAGCCCAGAAGTAATAACAAAATTTGCCAATACAATTAATACAAATTCCGATATAAAATTATTATCTGATCCCTTGGGTAAAATTTCAAAAGCCTACTTTGAAGCAGTTGTAGATTTATCTTCCCAAAAAAATCATGGGGAAAAAAATCATGGACAAAAGAATCTCGGTCTTTTACTTGACCCTAATCAAAGAATTCTTCAGATATATGAAGAAAATTCTGAAATATGGGATATTATTTTATCCAAAATTGATACTCTAAATAAAAATTTTTCATCCCATATTTTAAGCAATTTTGCCCCCGTTTTAATGTTACCCAGGGTTCTGGATTTTAACACATGCCAAAGTTTAATTGAAAGATGGAATAAAGAGACCATTGAAGAAGGTAAAGTTTTATCTGTAATTGATGGTCAAGCTGTTGAACGTGTTCATTATGATTTGAAAAAAAATCGTTATCAACCTATTAAAGAGCCCGATCTTATTCAAAAATTAAGTTTTACAATTGGTAGACGCATCGCCCCAGAATTACAAAAAGTTTTTCGGTTTCAAGGTTTTTATTTCGACCAATTTCATCTGACCTGCTATAATGCAGAACGTGGTGACTATTTCAAACCGCATCGTGATGATGCATCAGAAGAAACAAGCGACCGGGTATTTGCAATGTCACTTAATCTAAATGACGATTTTGTTGGAGGTAATCTTTATTTTCCTGAATATGGTTTCAATGATTATCGTCCAGAAGCTGGATCTGCATTAATCTTTTCAACAACAATTTTGCATGAAGCAAAACCTTTATTACAGGGTGAGAGATTCGTTTTATTATCATTTTTACGAAAACTTAACCCTTCACATATTAAAAAGGATAAGTAATTTATTTTTAAATGCAGCTTAGTTTTAAAAGCTAGAATGCCTATAGTTTTATAAAAATTTTTAGGCTATTTTCTTAAACCAAAAATCGCTGTGCCAATTCGTACCTCAGTAGCCCCTGCATCAAGAGCCTGTAGAAAATCGTTGCTCATCCCCATACTTAATTCTTGAAATTTATATTTGTGGGCTAAATCCGCTAGTAATTTAAAATGCGGTATTGGATTTTGGCCATAAGGTGGGATACACATCAATCCAACGATTGGCAAAGCAAGTTTTTTCAGACAAAAATCTATAAAATATTCTGTGTCATTTAATTTTACCCCAGACTTTTGTGGTTCATTTCCTGTATTAACTTGGATTAAAAATTTTATTTTCTTTGGATTTTTTTTTAATAAAACTGCCATTGATTCTGCCAAAGATATACGATCTATGGTTTCAATAACGTCAAATAAAGTTAGGGCTTGTTTTATTTTATTGGTTTGTAATGGACCAATTAAATGTAAATCAATATCGGAATAATCCTGCCGAAATAAGGGCCATTTATTGTAAGCTTCTTGGACTTTATTTTCTGCGAAACAGCGATGACCAATTTTTAATAAAGGTTCTATATACTCAGGGGGTTGGGTTTTTGTCGCAAGTGCAATTTTAGGGAAGATTTTAATGCTATTTACTGTGTTACTTTTTTTAGATTTAATTTTTTCTTCTATCTGGGATTTAATTTGAAAAAATCTTTGTTTAATAATTTCTTGCTGTTCAATTAAATTTTTTGTGTCATTCATTATTTAATCCAGACAAATTTATTTTTAGAATAACGCACATATATTAATGTACCATTTTATTTAAAATGAAATCCACATGAAAAAAGGGAAGCCGAAGCTTCCCCTTTTCTGTAACTAAATGGTAAATTTATTAGAATGTAATACCAAAACCAGTGGCAATGCTGACACCTTTGTAATCACCATCTAAATCATTTTGACCTTCGTCTCTTGCATCGTCATAAACATCATAGTTTAAGCCCGCATCAAGAGTAATCCCTGGTCCCAAGGCATATTGCATGCTAAATGATACTGTATCCAATGTATCACGATCGTGACCATTTTTGTGAAGACCATCAAGACTTACGGCATCATATGAACCATGGGCATAACCTAAACCAAGTGTCCATTCATCCCAATTATATGTGGCACCAAGACCCCATTTGGTTGAATCAATATCATCTACAATATTGTCAATGTTACTTGTTTGGTTAAAGTTGGCACCCAAGGTAAAGCCAGCAAATCCTACTGTACCACCAATACCCCAAGTTTCATTATCACCCATATGTTGGCCATCTTTACCGCCACCACGTTTTTCACGTTTGAAAGCGCGTTCCCAAAAAGCTGCCATATTAACGCCAACTGCGCCAAATTTATTAGAGTATTCTGCACCCAAGGACAATTGTTCAGAATTTTGGCCTTCGTCTTTGTCACTTCTTGTACCATTTTGGTTAGCTGGTTCGTCTTCAGCATCGTTTGGTGCATATGAAACACCCATACGGAAACCTGAAAGAACAGGGGTGAAGTAAGCAATTTTGGTTGCTTTATCACTGCTTCCTACAGTGTCGCACATTGTATTGTTATCAATTTCTTGTGCTGGGAAACGACCACCACCATCAGCAACACGGCCTTGAACGTTTGTGAAGATAAAGGCAGCATTCATACCAGAAGCACCAAAAAGACCGGCAGATGGTACTTCAAGACACATCAAACCACCGACAGAACCGAAATCACCCACACGAATTTCCCCGAAACCACCGCGGAAATAAGCATAAGCAGCGTCAATTTGGTCACCGTTGTTTTGACCTTCTAATTCAACGCGGGTACCAACTGTTAAACCGTTGTCTAATGTTGTGCTACCTAAAAAGTAAATTTCGATATTTTGTTTAATTGCATAATCATGATGGTCATTGGCAGAGCGTTCACTATCATTTTCTTCGCCATCATCAAAAACGTGACCCATAGCAGCCTGATAAAAACCCCCAAGGCTGAGCTTTATGGGATCTTCCGCAAAGGCTGTTCCCGTTAGCATTCCGGCAGCTACAAGAGCGGTTGTTCCGAAAAGAATTTGTTTCATCGTACACTTCCCTATAACAAAACTATTTTAAACTATAATGGTTGACTGGCGTCTTAACCTGGAGGGCCAGCCCCCATATTCTTGCCTTGCGGCGTCACCAGACGTGCATTGATTTTAATCTTTAACAAGAATAAAACCCTTGCTCTTTAGCGATACTATAGAGTTGAAAGGCAGGGTCAAGAATGTTTTAACTAAAAATTAAGGGTTTTAAAAAATACTGTTGCGCGCAAGACACAATTTTGTCTTCCCATTTAAAAAAACCCAATTTAAAATTAAAATAATTGAAAATTCCCCTACATTTCAAAAATATTATACTTTTATTGTATACTAACCTGATAAAAGATCAAAAAAATATAATAATTATTAAATCAATTTTAAAAGAATAGAGTTTAAAAATTAATTAATAATCAACAATCCAAGAAATTTAGATTTTGACCTATCTAAGGGCTAAGTTATTCTTTCTTGTTTTAAGAAAAAAACCCAGTTTTTTAAGGTTTTTTAATTTGAAACCTCTAGATTTTCTTAAAATTTTGTTTTATGTCATTATAATAGAATTTAAAAATTCAAGAATCAGTAAGCCTAGTTAACTGTTAAAATAATCCCTTTGTTCGATTTATTTTAATTTCCAGATTAATCATAAGGATTTGGTATGAAATATAATAGTTTGTTAAGTAATCTTTTATTACTTTTCATCAATTTTTTTAAAAAAAGCTTTGTTTTTGATCAAATCCTCATCAAACCAATTCTTAATCACCTTTTTAACAAAAAACAGGGGATTCGATTTTTAATTATCATATGTCTTAGTTTTTATTGTGTTTCTTGTTCTTCGGTTGGCACTTATGATAACCCCATTGAAGAATCAAGTGGTGCTAAAAGACGGCGGGCTGCGAAGCAACCTCCGGGTACAATTTGGGGGGATGAAGGGCTACAGCTTTTTGGCAAAACTGATCAACCCACAGATGAAAATACAGGAAATGGTATAGGCGTTAATAGTTTTTTATGGCGCGCTGCCATTGATACGCTTGCTTTCATGCCTTTGGCATCTGCTGATCCTTTTGGGGGGGTTATTATTACAGATTGGTATTCACCACCAGAATCACCCAATGAACGATTTAAAGTAAACGTGCGTATTTTAAGTAGGGATTTGCGGGCCGATGGAATTAGCGCATCCGTTTTTCGACAAGAAAAAACAGGTGAAGAATGGTTGGATAGTAATGTAAGCAATGACACATTAACCAATCTTGAAAATGCCATTCTGGTCAAAGCCCGAGAATTACGTATTGCCCAAAATGGGGAATAATTAATAGTTTAGGGTAAATTTATGTCGCGGTATAATTTTAAAGAATCAGAAATAAAATGGCAAAAAATTTGGCTTGATCGTCACTGTTTTGAAAGCGATTTATCCTATTCTAGGCCTAAATATTATGTGTTGGAAATGTTTCCTTATCCATCTGGGCGAATCCATATGGGGCATGTCCGTAATTATACGCTGGGTGATGTTATTGCCCGTTATAAGCGGGCCCAAGGGTATAATGTTTTGCATCCTATGGGATGGGATGCTTTTGGATTACCCGCAGAAAATGCGGCCATTGCCCAAAATGTTCATCCTAAAACTTGGACCTACCAAAATATTAAAACGATGCGGGAGCAACTTAAATCTATGGGGTTATCTATAGATTGGTCCAGGGAAATTGCAACATGTCATCCTGACTATTACCGTTATGAACAAAAAATGTTCCTGGATTTTTATCGCCATAATCTTATTTATCAAAAAAAGGGAATTGTAAATTGGGATCCTGTTGATCAAACAGTTTTAGCCAATGAACAAGTTATCGAAGGAAGAGGGTGGCGTTCAGGGGCCTTGGTCGAAAAACGTGAATTGCCCCAATGGTTCTTTAAAATTACTGATAAAACAAATGCCCTTTTAAAAGATTTAGAAAAATTAGAGGGATGGCCAGAAAAAGTTAGATTAATGCAAGAAAATTGGATTGGTCAATCCATGGGGGCAAAAATCCGCTTTAATCTATCGGATAGCCAAGATTTTATTGAAGTCTTTTCGACCCGGCCAGAAACATTATTTGGGGCATCTTTTATAGCTATTTCTGCCCATCATCCTTTGGCCCAAAAGATTGCTGCCCATAATTCTGCCGTCCAAAATTTTATTAAAATTGTTAATCAATCATCCACCCAAGAATCAGCCATAAGTACAATCGAAAAAAAGGGCATCGATACAGATCTTAAGGTTCAACATCCTTTTATACCTAATTTATATTTACCTGTTTATATTGCCAATTTCGTGATGATGGATTATGGAACAGGTGCTCTTTTTGGATGCCCTGCCCATGATCAACGTGATTTTGAATTTGCAACTCTTTACAAATTACCTATTAAAACAGTTGTGATTCCTGATCATTCCACATCATCCGAATCACCTAAAATACCTTTCACTGATAAAGGGGTTATGATTAATTCTTCTTTTCTTGATGGTATGTCAACCGATGAAGCCAAGAAAAAAATTATCCAAAAATTAAAAGAAATAGGCCAGGGCGAAGGTACCACCATCTATCGCTTACGCGATTGGGGAATTTCACGACAACGTTATTGGGGATGCCCCATACCCATTATTCATTGTCCACAATGTGGACCTGTTGCTATACCTGATAATGATCTTCCTGTTTTATTACCTGATGATGTTGAATTTAATAAACCAGGTAATCCTTTGGATCATCATCCAACCTGGAAACACGTTTTATGCCCCAAATGTCAAACAAAAGCCCAAAGAGAAACAGATACACTGGATACCTTTTTTGAATCATCTTGGTATTTTATCAGATTTTGTACGCCCCAAACAGCACCCAATCCTTTGGATAAAAAAGCTATTAAGCATTGGCTACCTGTTGACCAATATATAGGTGGAATTGAACATGCTATTTTGCATCTTCTTTACGCAAGATTCTTTACCAAAGCCCTTAAAGATTGTGGATATGTTGATTTAGAGGAACCTTTCCAAGGTTTATTTACCCAAGGTATGGTATGTCATGAAACCTACCGGGATCTTTCAGGAAATTGGTTATATCCTGATGAAGTAAAAAAAGAAAATACACAATATATTCATGAAAAAACCGGTCAACCTGTCCATAGAGGCAGGTCCGAGAAAATGAGCAAATCGAAAAAAAATGTGGTTGATCCAAACCATATTATTGATCTTTATGGGGCAGATACAGCCAGATGGTTTATTTTATCAGATAGCCCCCCAGAACGGGATTTGGAATGGACCGATGCCGGTATTCAAGGGGCTTGGCGTTTTAACCAAAAATTATGGCGCCTTGTTGATGAATCTTATCCCATGCTCTCTAAAATAGGGGTGCCAATTCCATCTACCCTTAATGATCAGAATCAAAAATTACGTCATATTGTTCATAAAACAATTTGTGCCGTTGGGGAGGATATAGAAAAATTTCATTTCAATCGTGCGGTTGCGCGTATTCATGAACTTGTCAACGCCATTGAAGAATTTAAAAGTCAAAGTAAAGATCAAGATCAAGGCCTTGTTCTTCGTGAAGCTTTAGAAGCTTTATGTTTACTTATATCTCCGATGATGCCCCATCTTGCTGAAGAAATTTGGCAAAAACTTGGACATTCTTCTTTAGTTGCAGAAACAGCTTGGCCATCTTTTAATAAAGATTTATTGCAAGAAACTAAGGTTACTATTGCCTTGCAACTTAATGGCAAACTTAAAGCAACGGTGGATGTTCCAAATAATTTATCGGCTAAAGAGCTTGAAACATTGGCGTTAGAAAATATCCAATTTAAAAAATCTTTTGAAGGAAAACCTATCAAAAAAATTATTGTTGTTGTTAATCGTATCGTCAATATAGTTATCTAGGAACCATAATGATCCACAGATTTTGGCAATTTTTATTATGTATAGTGATCAGTGTTTTTTTAAACAATTGTGGATTTCACCCTATGTATCAATATCAAAAGCATGATGATACATCTATTGTAAAATTATTGGCAGCCATAAAAATATCATCGATTGCTAATCGGACGGGGCAAATCCTTTATAATAATTTGCGGGATAGGCTTAACCCTTCTGGTCCACCTCGTTATCCATTATATCAACTTGATGTCACTTTAGAATCTGATGAGGATGAAGTTGGGTTTACACGCGATGAAACAGCCACGAGGGTTAATTATACATTAACTGCCTTATATACATTAAAAAATATCCAAACAAATCAAATTTTAACTAAAGGTAGAGTTCAATCTTTTACCAATTACAATTATCTAACCTCAGCTTTTGCATCTGCTTCTTCAGCCAAAGAAGCATATCGAAGAGGGGCCATTGAATTAAGTGAAACGATACGTAACAGACTTGCTGCTTTTTTATCTGAAACAACAAAGCCTTGATTTAAAAATCATCATGATGTTTGAAAAAGCTTTTCGATTAAATAGTTATGAAAATTACTTCTTATTCTGCTGATAGTTTTGCTAAAAATCCTGATAAAAGATTTTGCGCAACCTTAGTTTACGGACCCGATACGGGTGTTAAATTAGAGCGGGCCAATTTAATTGCCAAAGCAATTGTTGATGATATAACAGATCCTTTTCGTATTATTGATCTTTCTGTATCACAATTGTCAGATGACCCAAGTCTTTTATCCGATAGTTTTTTTGAAATTCCTATGATGGGGGGAAGACGATTAATTAGACTGATAGATGCGACAGATAAAATAACCTCTTTAATTGATCATTTTTTTAACTCTCTTACATCTTTATCTAGTCCGCCATCAGGTTCATTTATTTTGGTGACAGCAGGTGATCTTGGCCCTAAATCTACTTTAAGAAAATTATTTGAAACATCAGATTTTGGGGCAGCGCTTGCGTGTTATCATGATGAAGGAAGTGCCTTAGAACAATTGATCAAAACCCAATTAAAGCAATATAACCTTTCACTTAACCAAGAAGCCCTGTCTTTTTTAAAAGAAAATTTGAGCGGGGAAAATGTAAGCAGTGATCGTGGAATTACCCGTTCAGAAATTGAAAAAATTGCCCTTTATCATCATGATCCTAAGCCATCTTTACCCTTAACCTCCAAAAACATTATAGAATGTTATAGTGATAATCTTGGTTTTTCCTTAGATTCTTTAGTATATGCGGTGGGGGATAATAATCTTTCAAATCTTGATCAAATTTTTTACAAATGTCTTAGTGATGGTCACAATCCCATCACCATTTTACGATCTATAAATCGACATTTTTTAAGAATCTTAACCGTTAAAATCTCTTTGATTAATACACCTAATCTTGATAAAGCTTTGCTTCTTTTAAAACCACCCGTTTTCTTTAAAATGAAAGAGCGTTTTTGTAAACAGGTTAATGCCTGGTCCTTTGACCATATCATATCTATCTTTAGCTATCTTATTGATGCCGAAAAAGAATGTAAAAAAACTGGGTTTCCTATGGATGCCTTATGCCAACAAACCCTTTATAAAATAGCTCGTATAAAATAGATTCTATATAAAAGTATAGTTTAATTTAAAATTAAACTGTTAGAATGATTGAACCTGTCACTTTCCTTGATTCTAACATTTTGTGGGCTAAACCCGCATCTTTTAGTGGATAACGGTAAGCCAACTGGGTTTTCACGGCACCTTTCTTTAAAACATCAAAAAGGGCATCTGCACCTTCCAATAACTCTTGTCTTGTTAATGTGTAATGGGCCAAGGATGGTCGTGTTAAAAACAAAGAACCTTTTTTATTAAGCATAGCTAAATCAACTTGACCCACAGGACCCGACGCATTACCAAAACTTACCATTAATCCCCGGGGTTTAAGACAGTCCAGAGAATTTTCAAAAGTTGCTTTACCAACCCCATCATAAACGACATCAACCCCTTGATCATTTGTAAATAACCTAACCTTTTGTGCGATATCTTCTTCTGAAGATATTATAACATGATCGCATCCGGCCATTTTAGCTTTTTCATATTTTTCTTTTGATCCTACAGTTCCAATAACTGTTGCTCCTATATATTTTGCCCACTGACATAATAATAAACCAAGCCCCCCTGCTGCGGCTTGAAGCAATAGAGTATGATGGGCTTCTAAACTAAACGTACGACGGACCAGATATTCAACCGTTAATCCCCGTAACATTATTGTGGCAGCTTCATCATCAGATAAAAAATCTGGAAGTTTAACCAATCGGTCTGCGGGCATTATTCTTTTTTCGGCATAAGCCCCAATAGGGGCAGATGCATACCCCACACGGTCACCAACAGATAAATCTTTTACCTTTTTGCCAACAGCTTCAATAATACCAACACCCTCTAAACCTAATCCACTTGGCAAGGATACAGGATAAAGTCCCGTGCGATGATAAATATCTATATAATTAACACCTATTGCTTTGTGGTGAATAAGCACATCATTTATACCGGGTTCATCAATAGCTATGTCACCATAACGTAAAACATCTGGTTTGCCATAAGTATCAATATATATTCTTTTAGTTTTCATTTCAAAACTTTAAATTTATAAAAATTTATTCATTATAGAATGTTAACTCTTTAACTATCTAGATTGGCCTACATGACGATTTTGAAACTAGGTACTATGCGTTCATCAGTACGTGGCCCTTTTTTCAAACATCACTTCCATAAAAACGATCTTCCAACAAATTAAGTTGTTTTAAATCTTTATAAGCTCGAATTAATAATAACCTATCTGGGGTATATAGAGAATTACCAAAATAATAATTTCTATTCCCATTTTTATGTAAGGAAACATTAGTTTCCTGCATAATTTTGTGAAAATCACCACGGGGAGTTGATTTTAAAGTATAGGATAAAATCTCGATAGCTTTATTTATAAAATTCTCTATTGAAGATTTTCTTCAAAAAATTCTCTTGTGCGTTGGTCAGCCAATTGGGCCGCTTCTTGATTCCAATGATCGCCCCCACGTCTGGCAAACGCATGATGGACCAAAGGATAACTATAAACTTGAATGTGCGGGCGACCTGCTAAAGCTACCATAATTTCTGATTGGGCATCTTTAGATACAAATTCATCTTCTTCAGCAATATGAAGAAGCAACGGTCTTCTGATCATTTTAACTTCTTTTAAAGCTTTTTCTATACCAACACCATAATATCCAACACTACAATCAATATCACTTCGTGTTGCCATTAAATAGGCAAGCTTGCCCCCTAAACAATGCCCAACACTTCCAATCTTACCATTAGAATCAGGTAGTGATTTACAATAAGCCAAGACAGATTTTAAATCTTCAATGGCTTTATCTTCATCAAATTCGCTGTAAAGGGCAAAAGCTTTTTGCCGATCTTCATCAATATGATCATTTAATTGAAGATTTGGTTCTTGCCGCCAAAACAAATCTGGGCAAATTGCCCGATATCCTTGCAAGGCCCATTCATCACATAGGGCACGCATAGTTTGATTTACCCCAAAAATTTCTTGAATAACAATAATGGTGGCATTTCTTTCTTGCTTTTCCTTAGGCTCAGCCAAGTAAGCAGAAAAAACTCCATCCTTGCTTGTAATCTTTATATCCGCCATGATTATAAATTCCCCATCTTCTTCAAGGAAAAATTCTCCATGAATAATTCAAAGCTGGAAGGTATCTTGTTATAAAATTAAGTCAATTTAAAAAATAAAGTAAATATTGTATCTTTAAAGAGGTCAAGTAAGAAAGGATTTGCTGATGAAAATAAAAATTGATATTGAATGTGATCCCAAAGAGGCACGGCAATTTTTAGGTATGATCGATTTTGAGCCTTTGCAAAATGATTTTATCAAAGAAGCCCAAAAAAAAATGAAAGAAGGTCTTGGTAAAATAGATATGACCACCATGATGCAACAATGGTTGAATAATGGTTTACAACAAACAGATGTTATGCAGAATTACTTTAAAGATTTTTTTTCTTCAAACTTTAAAAAGTAATTTCCATATTTTATAGGTTATCATGTCAAAAGAACAAATTGAGAACTCACAAAATATTTATAACCAGCATGTCTTTTGCTGCACAAACCAAAGACCAGATCAGCATCCCCGCGGATGTTGTCTTAATAAAAATTCTGAAAAGCTTCGAAATTATATGAAAGCAAGGGCAAAGGAAATTGGCCTTTCCGATGTGCGCATTAATAATTCTGGATGTCTTGATCAGTGCGAAAAAGGTCCTGTTATGGTTATTTATCCTGCAGGCGTATGGTATCATTATCAAACTATCGAAGATGTTGAAGAAATCTTAGATACCCATTTAAAACAAGGTAAAGTGGTTACAAGATTGCTTCTTGATAAAAATTAATAGGGTTTAATAATCTTCGTCCTTTTATGACTGATACTATTTTTGCACTTGCATCCGGTATGGGGAAATCTGCTATTTCGGTGGTTCGTGTTTCAGGACCGCAATCTGCTATCATTTTAGAAACCTTAACCAAAAAAACTGTGCCACAGGCTAGGCTGGCAAGTTTAAGATATCTCTATCACCCCAGCGACCAACAAATTATTGATCAAGCTCTTATCTTGTGGTTTCCAGGCCCCAAAAGTTTTACGGGAGAAGATAGTGTTGAATTTCATCTTCATGGGGGACCCGCAGTTTTAAATTTATTTTTTGATGCTCTTCAAACATTTGGCCAAACAAGAATGGCAGAAGCGGGAGAATTCACAAAAAGAGCTTTCTATAATCAAAAATTAGATTTAACTAAAGTTGAAGGACTGGCAGATCTTGTTGCTGCAGAAACAGTTGCCCAACATCGTCAAGCATTTCAACAATATCAGGGACAATTATCTAATCTTTATCAAAAATGGCGGCATATTCTTCTTTATGCTTTGGCTCAATTTGAAGCATTAATTGATTTTCCGGATGAAGATTTACCCCAGGATTTAAAAGAAAAAATTTTTATTTCTTTGCAAGAATTAAAACACCAAATTGCTTCCCATCTTCAAGATAAACGCGGGATTCATATTCGTGATGGGATTAAAATTGTTTTATTTGGCCCACCTAATGCCGGAAAATCTACATTTTTAAATTATTTAACCCAGAAAGAAACAGCGATTACATCCCCAATTGCTGGAACAACCAGAGATAGTATCGAAATAAAAATGGATTTAGATGGGATTCCTATTTTGCTATGTGATACAGCCGGCATTCATAAAACTAAGCACCCTATTGAAAATGAAGCCATAAAACGAAGTCTGGATCGAGCTTATGAAGCAGATCTAAAAATTATTCTTATTGACGTTGATAATCTATCTAATCTAGATCAAAGGTTAGTTGATCTTATTGATCCACAAACCTTGATTGTTTTTAATAAAATAGATCTTTTAAAAAATAGACATATTGATTATCAAAAAATTTTTCCAACTCTTTCAACCAAGCCGGTTTTTATAAGCTTAAAGGAAAATTTGGGTCTTGATTCTTTTCATAACCAATTTTCTCAGATGATTAATTATTATCTTGGTAAAAATTCCTATGAAATTCCTGCTTTTACTCGACAACGACACCAGAATGCTTTACAAGAATGTCACGATTCTATTCATCGTGCTTTGACCACCGAAACTGAAGAAATGATTGCAGAGGATCTGCGCCTAGCTTTGCGCACGCTGGGTAAAATTACAGGAGCGGTCAATATCGAGGATCTTTTGGATGTTGTTTTTAAAGAATTCTGTATAGGTAAATAATTTAGGCAAATGATTTTGTTCCACGTGAAACATAATGAAATACGAAAATTCTAAAAGTAATCTTTTTGATGTTATTATTGTGGGGGGTGGCCATGCTGGATGCGAAGCTGCAGCTGCATCAGCAAGAATGGGGGCAAAAACCCTTCTTTTAACCCATGATGCAGCAAAAATTGGTGAAATGTCTTGTAACCCCGCCATTGGTGGTTTGGGTAAAGGACATTTGGTCAGAGAAATAGATGCCCTCGATGGATTAATGGGTAAAATTATCGACAAAGCTGGTATTCAATTTCGTCTTTTAAACCGGAGCAAAGGTCCAGCTGTTCGCGGACCAAGGGCCCAAGCTGACCGAAAATTATATCGTCAAGCCATGCAAGATGCGCTCCATGATTACCCTAACCTTACAATTTATTCTTTCGCGGTTGAAGATTTTATTCTTTCATCTGACACTAAAAAAGTTGATGGGATCAAAACGGCGGATGGTCAAATTTTTACTTGCCAATCTGTGGTTTTAACAACAGGTACCTTTTTAAGAGGCTTAATTCATATTGGTCAACAAAAAATACCCGCTGGTCGCATTAATGAAGCACCCTCTATGGGTCTTTCTTTAACCTTGGAGCGTTTAGGATTTTCTTTAGGTCGTTTAAAAACCGGCACACCCCCAAGATTAGAGGGTAAAACTATTGATTGGGCTAATCTTACTCTTCAAGAAGGTGATACGCCCCCTTTACCCTTTTCCTATTTAACCGACAAGATAACAACACCCCAAATTGCATGTCATATTACCAAAACAACCCATTTGACTCATGAAATTATTCAAAAAAATATCCATGCATCACCTATTTATTCAGGACAAATTGAAAGCACTGGCCCACGCTATTGCCCATCCATTGAAGATAAAATTGTTCGTTTTGGTCAAAGAGAAAGTCATCAAATTTTCTTAGAACCAGAAGGATTAGATGATTCTACAATTTACCCTAATGGTATTTCCACCTCACTTCCTGCTGATATTCAAGACGCTTTTATTCAAACAATTCCAGGATTGGAAAAAGCAAAAATTATTCGCCATGGTTATGCCATAGAATATGATTTTGTCGATCCACGTGAACTATATCCAACATTGGCCACTAAAAAGGTTTCTAATCTTTTTCTTGCAGGACAAATTAATGGCACCACCGGTTATGAAGAAGCTGCTGCCCAAGGATTAATTGCAGGCACAAATGCAGCCCTTTGCACTGGTAATCAAGATAAAACTTTTACGCTCGATCGGGCTGAAGCCTATATTGGGGTAATGATTGATGATCTTGTAACACTTGGCACCACAGAACCTTATCGCATGTTTACATCTAGAGCTGAATATCGATTAAGTTTACGTGCGGATAATGCGGATCGTAGACTCACAGAAAAAGGTATATCTATTGGTTTAGTTGGTTTGTCAAGAAAAGAAAGTTTTACTAAAAAAATGAATGATCTTCAAAAAGCGCGGTTGCTTTTGGAATCTTTTGCCCTTACCCCTAATGAATTAAAAAATAAAGGATTTACTATAAATCATGATGGGGTTCGCCGGACAGCATTAGAGTTTTTAAGTTATTCGGATCTATCTATGGATAAATTAGGGCAAATTTGGCCCGAACTAAAAGAAATTCACCCCATTATCGCAGAACAATTGGAAATTGATGCCAAATATTCTGGGTATTTAAAAAGACAAGAAGCTGATATAAAAAACTATCGTAAAGATCATTTTTTTAAAATACCCAATGATCTTGATTATTTTGCAATTTCAAGTCTTTCTAATGAACTTAAACAAAAATTATCACAAATAAAGCCCACTACGCTTGGTGCAGCTGCTAGAATTCCTGGAATTACCCCCGCGGCTCTTACTGCTCTTTTACGTTTTGCACGCCAAGATCGCGTGTTGAGTAATAAAAATCTGGATGATGATAAAAAATTTGCGTAATGAATTCTTTTTTCACATCTGATGATTTTCAAAAAATCATCCATGTTTCACGTGAAACATTAGATAGGTTCAAAATTTATAAATCTCTTTTAGAACAATGGCAAAAATCAATAAATTTGGTTAGCCCAGAAAGCCTAAAATATATTTGGCGAAGACATTTTTTGGATTCTGCTCAACTTTATTCTTATATAGATCCAAATGCTACTCTTATGGATTTAGGAAGTGGGGCTGGATTTCCTGGAATGGTTTTAGCCCTGATGGGAATTAAAAAAGTCCATCTTGTTGAATCTGATCAAAGAAAATCTGCTTTTTTAAATGAACTTGCCAGAAATCTTAATTTAAATGGACATCTTAATTTAAATCAGTATTCTAATTTAAAATCATCTGGGCATCAATTACCTAGTAATCAAGTGGAAATCCATCCAAAGCTTATACAAGATATTGATTTAAAAGATTTTAATATTCACGATTCACAAAATTCAAACCATACTATCGATGTTATAACAGCACGTGGCTTAACAAAATTGGATGATCTTGTTTTTTATGCCTATCCTTTTATTGAAAATAAAGGATATGCTCTCTTTCTTAAAGGAAAAAATGTACCCCAAGAATTGGAAGAAATGAAAAAAAACTGGCACGCAAAAATTGATCTTTTCCCGAGCATTTCTGACCCCACAGGAATTATTGTTAAAATTTCAAACTTACAAAAAGTTTCTTAGTCTATATTTTAGATGAATTCGGTTTAATAGTTTTACTATGATTTTAATATTTTTCCTGGTAAAGATATAAATAAAGAATAGGCCCCATTTATGACAAAAATTATCGCCCTTGCTAATCAAAAAGGTGGCGTTGGAAAAACCACAACCGCCATAAATCTTGCCACAGCTCTTGCTGCGTGTGATAAACAAGTTTTACTTATTGATTTTGATCCCCAAGCAAATGCCAGCACCGGGCTTGGTATTAATCACGATCAACGGGTTAAAACTAGTTATGATTTATTAGTCCAAAGTGAAGATTATTTAAAATCTATTCTTCCAACATCTATTGCGAATCTTGATATCATACCTGCATCTCTTGACCTATCAGGGGCAGAAATTGAATTAGTTGATATAGATAGGCGCGAATATCGCTTGTCAAATAGTTTAAAACATATGAATTTGGCAAAATACCATACGGTTTTAATTGATTGTCCACCTTCCTTATCGCTTTTAACCCTTAATGCTTTAACCACCGCCCATAGTGTTCTTGTTCCTCTTCAATGTGAGTTTTATGCGCTTGAAGGATTAAGCCAACTTTTAAAAACCATAGATATGGTCAAAAAATCCTTAAATCCAACTCTTGATCTTCAGGGGATTGTCTTAACGATGTATGACAAACGTAATAATTTATGTGATATGGTTGCTGATGATGTTCGTACCTATTTTAAGGATAAAGTTTATCAAACCATTATCCCGCGTAATGTTCGTATTTCTGAAGCACCATCCCATGGCCAACCCGTTCTTGTTTATGATCATCGCTGCCAAGGATCGCAAGCTTATATCAATCTTGCAGCCGAACTTTTGGCACAAAACAATAATTTTAATAAACTTTCCGCATAATCTAAAATCAAAGGATATTTCTTATGCAAAATTCTTCCACCAAAAAAAATCTGGGACGTGGTCTTTCTGCTCTTATTACTTCTCCAAGTAATGAAAGTCCTTTGGTAGAAAATCAGGAAAGTAAATCCACGTCTATAGTGTCCATTGAAAAATTGATGCCAGGTGTAAGCCAACCCCGTACCTATTTTGATGAAGAAGAACTTTCTTCCTTAGCTGAATCCATTAAACATCATGGTATTATTCAACCTATTCTTGTTCGACCCAAAAAAGATAAAAATGGGTTTTACGAAATTATTGCAGGAGAACGCAGATGGCGGGCAGCCCAACTTGCACAACTGCATCAGGTACCCATTATTCTTAAAGACCTTAATGATAATCAAGCCTTAGAATGGGCCATCATTGAAAATGTTCAACGCCAAGATTTAAACCCTTTGGAAGAAGCGGAAGCCTACCGCAAACTTCAAGATCAATTTGGACATACACAGGAAACGATTGCTAAACATGTTGGTAAAAGCCGAAGCCATATTACCAATATCATCCGTCTTTTAAATTTACCTGCAGAAATTCGTTTAATGATTAAAACGGGCCATTTAAGTTTTGGTCATGCACGTGCCTTATTAAACAGTAAAGACCCTGTTCCTCTTGCCAAAGAAATTATTGATAAAAATTTATCTGTACGGCAAGTAGAAAAAATAATGTCTCTGACCAGAACAAAACCAAACTCTTCCCCCAGAAGAAAAAAAATATCCATCCACAGCAAAGATGACGAAACGCTTGAACTTGAAAAGAATATTTCTCAATTTTTAGGGTTACGTGTTTCGCTTGATTACAATGCAAATATCAAGGGGCGTGAGCCAGGACATATAACTATTTATTTTTCCAAGCCGGAGCAGCTTAATGATATTATCAAAAAATTAAGTTTCTAATTTTATATAAAATTTTATGTTTAAGTTTACCCATGTTTAATTTTACCGAACAATTTGAAAAATTATCCCAAAGTAAATCACCTTTTTGTTTAGGCGTTGATCCTAGTTCAGAAATTTTGAATGCTTGGCAATTACCTGATACGGCTGAAGGACTTTCCAAATTTTGTGAAAGCTTGCTTACAACCCTAGAGAAAAAAATATCTTTACTTAAACCTCAAATTGCCTTTTTTGAACGATTTGGCGGCGATGGCTGGTTTGTTTTAAAAGACTTTATTGAAAAGGCCCATAAGAATAATATTCTTATCCTGCTTGATGCCAAAAGAGGGGATATTGGATCAACCTCCAAAGCTTATGCAGATGGGCTTTTGGGTCCCAACAGTTATCTTAAAGCAGATGCTTTAACAGTTAATCCCTATTTGGGGTTTGGTTCTCTTAGTCCCTTTTTAGACCAATCAAAAAAAGATGGTACTGGTATCTTTGTGGTTGTTGCTTCTTCCAATCCTGATGGGATAAAACTTCAGCAAGCCCAATTAAAAGATGGGCGTACTATTATGCAACATTTACTAGATGAAATTAACCTTTATAATCAAAATAATTTAGCTCAGCCTTTAATTGGTGCGGTTATCGGGGCAACACGACGTGATCTTCAGGTAAATGATTTGTCAAAATTGGGAAATGCCCTTGTTCTGTGCCCTGGAATTGGTGCACAAGGGGCTAGTATTAAGGATTTGGAAACATGGCCAAATCGAAAAAGATTAATTCCCATTGCATCCAGATCTCTTTTAGTAAAGGGCCCAACTGAAAAATTTAAAGAAGACCTTGATTTAATGATTAATCAATCAAAAAAACTATGGCAAAAAGATTAAGATCTATAAATAAATTTTTATATAAATCTATAAATTATTGATTCATAGAATTAAAGAAATCATTATTGGTTTTTGCATTCTTTAATTTTTCCAGTAAAAATTCCATCCCATCAACAGCACCCATAGGCATTAAAATACGGCGCAAGACCCACATTTTAGAAAGGGTAGCTTTATCAACTAACAATTCTTCCTTTCTGGTTCCAGATTTGGTAATATCAATAGCAGGAAATGTTCTTTTATCTGAAATTTTACGATCAAGAATAATTTCTGAATTCCCTGTTCCTTTAAATTCTTCAAATATAACTTCATCCATCCGGCTTCCTGTTTCAATCAAAGCCGTTGCAATAATGGTTAAAGATCCACCTTCTTCGATATTTCTTGCCGCCCCAAAGAAACGCTTGGGACGTTGCAGGGCATTGGCATCAACCCCTCCTGTTAAAACTTTACCAGAGGATGGGACAACCGTGTTATAAGCCCTTGCCAATCTTGTTATCGAATCAAGAAGAATAACAACATCACGTTTATGTTCAACCAATCTTTTTGCTTTTTCTATAACCATTTCGGCAACTTGAACATGGCGCGCTGCTGGTTCATCAAAAGTGGAACTTATAACCTCTCCTTTGACGGAACGTGCCATATCGGTTACTTCTTCTGGACGTTCATCGATTAATAAAACAATCAAATAACATTCAGGATGATTGGTTGAAATAGCGTGGGCTATATTTTGTAACATAACCGTTTTACCCGTACGCGGTGGGGCTACAATTAAAGCACGTTGGCCTTTACCCAAAGGGGCTATAAGATCAATAACCCTTGTGGTTAATTCTTTACGGGTGGGATCTTCAATTTCACATTTTAAACGTCGTTCAGGATAAAGAGGTGTTAAATTATCAAAATTGATTCGGTGGCGAAGTTTCTCTGGTTGATCAAAATTTATGGTATTAACTTTTAATAAAGCAAAATATCTTTCCCCATCATTAGGAGAACGAATTTGACCTTCAACCGTATCCCCTGTACGTAGCCCAAAGCGTCTAACTTGGCTTGGACTTACATAAATATCATCAGGTCCTGGTAAATAGTTAGCTTCTGGTGAGCGAAGAAAACCAAATCCATCTTGTAAAATTTCAAGAACACCATCCCCAAATATGGCGGTTCCATTATCTGCTAACCTTTTTAAAACAGCAAAAACCATATCCTGTTTGCGCAAATTACTGGCATTTTCTATCTGCAATTCTTCAGCAAAAGCTAAAAGTTCGGCAGGTGACTTACGTTTTAATTCTTGAAGATTCATGAAAACCTAAATAATTTATGGGGAAAATTGAAAGAGAAATTGAAAAAAGGGGTTACTTTATATCTTCGATGATGCTTATGTAAATATAAGAAAAAACCCTGGTGAATAATTAAAGATGAATATATTGAAATGTTCTCTGTCCGCCTTAACGCAAAAAAAACACAATGTCAACACTATTTTTAAAAAGGCTTCAAAATTACAAGAATAACTATAAAAATTAGAACCAAAGTTGGTATTTCATTAATCCACTTATAAAAACGTGGGCTATGCCTATTTTTTCCTTTTTCAAAATCGCGGCGCCATTTTGCTAAACAAATATGAAGAATTTGTAGAATAATAACCAAAGTTAATTTTGCGTGAAACCAACCTTGCATCCAATAATTAGCCTGCCAAGCTAATAATAATCCAAAACCCCATGCCATAACCATAGAAGGATTAATAATAATTCTTAAGAGTTTCCTTTCCATTGTTTTGAATATTTCATAAGCCTGGTCATTATAATTTAATTGGGCGTGGTAAACATAAAGTCTTGGTAGATAAAACATACCAGCCATCCAGGTTACAATTGAAACGATATGACCTATTTTCAACCATAAATAACTATTTTCAATCATAAATCACCTTGGAATATTTAATAACCGTCTTTGACATAATAAATAGTGATCTTCACATTCTTTTATATTTTGTGGGCATATCTCTGATCTGTTATAAACATCTTTAACCATTTTTACCAAGCCTTTAATGAAGGTATCTCTTGTACTAACAGTTGGAACCCGCCAAAAAGCTGGAACCCCCAATTTTTCAGATAAAAGTTTCATATCTATATCTAATTCAACCAATGTTTCAGAATGTTCAGAAACAAACCCTATAGGGGCGACAAGAACAGGTATTTTGTCTTTTCCTGCTCTTTTTATTTCATCAATCAAAAAAGGTTCTATCCATTTCACCGGACCAACCCTGCTTTGATAACAAACAATCCAATCTTCATTTTGAATTCCAGCATTTTCTACAATTTTTTTTGCGGTTTTTTCTATATGAAATTTATAAGGATCACCTTCTTTAATAATTTTTTCCGGTAACCCATGAACAGAAAATAAAATTCTGACTTTAGGAAATGTTCTTTTTGCTTCCACCAATTTATCAGATAAAATTTTAGATATTGTATTAACATAACCATCTAGTAAAGGATAACAACAAATAATCTTTGTTGGTACATTAATCTTCTTCTTAGCTGCTTCTAAATTCCAATCCTTTATACTTGATCCTGTTGTTGTCTTTGAATATTGAGGATACAAAGGTAAAAGAATTATTTCATCTGGGTTAAAATTTACTACTCTGTCGGTGGTTTCTTCAACACGTGGATACCAATATCGCATTGTTATAAAAACTTTCACCTCACAATCAAATTGTTTTGCTAATTCATTTTCTAAGGCAAGAGCTTGAGCTTGCGTATTTTTCAAAAGCGGTGAAAAACCACCTATTTTACTATAAATACCTTGCGCTTTCTTATGTCTTCTAGAAGAAATCAATTTGGCAAGTAACCATCGCCATGGATTATTAAGATTAATGATGGCTTTATCATAAAAAAGATTGAATAAGAATGGTTTAACTGCATCCAAACTATCTGGACCCCCAAGATTAAATAAAACCACCGCTAATTTTTTACGAACCAAAACTTTAAACTCTCCTAAATTTTTATTTCACCGAATCTTTTCTATTCATATTTTTTATATTGGCGAATTAATTGACAAAGTCTAGCCATGTGATCAATAGGTGTTTCTGGAAGAACGCCATGACCTAAGTTAAAAATAAATTTTCGCTTGGAAAAAGTATTTAAAATATTAATGGTTTCTTCTTCCATGCTTGTCCCTCCTGTGACTAAAAGTAGGGGATCTAAATTCCCTTGGATAACAATTTTATTCGGTATATTCTCTAAAATCCATGATCTTGGTGTATGTGAATCAAATCCTAATCCATCACAAAAATCATATTTATAATAATTAACCCCAACCCCCTTGGGAAAAACAATAAAAGGTATATGGGGATAATATTTTTTTACTTGCTCAATAATAGATTTTAAAGGATTTATAGACCACAAATCTAATTGGCTACATGACAATACGCCTGCCCAACTATCAAAAATTTGAATAATTTCTGCCCCATTTTTAATCTGTTCACATACATAAAGAACTATAGATTCGATTAAGATATCAATAAGTTTTTGAAAAGAATAAGGATCATTATAGGCCCATAATTTCGTTTTTTTAAAATCCTTACTGCTTTGGCCTTCTATCATATAAGTTGCTAATGTCCAAGGTGCCCCAGAGAAACCAATAAGGGTTTTATTTGGGGAAAGTTTTTTTGAAATATTTTGAACCGTTTCAAAAACTGGGCTACATAAATCTAAAAACTTTTTCTGATTAATTTTTTTTATATCATCCTTGTGATCTAAAGACTTTAATTTAGGACCAAATCCATCTTTAAAATCAACTGGGATACCAAGTGCATAGGGTACTATAAGAATATCTGAAAAAAGAATAGCAGCATCCATATCAAATCGGTGAATTGGTTGCAAAGTAATTTCTGTTGCTAATTTTGGGTCAAGACAAAGATCCAGGAATTTTTCTCGTTTATGTCTTAAGACCAAATATTCTGGAAGATATCTTCCAGCTTGGCGCATAAACCAAAAAGGGACTTTTTTATTCAAAGGTTTATTAGATTGAAAAAGATCTAAAATGCTTTTTTTAGACAAAATAATTATTTTCTTTCTATGTGAGGTTAAAATATTTTTACATCTATTATACTTATAATTAGGTAGTAGTAGTGGTAGTATATTGTGGGAAGGTTGAATAAAAAGTATTTTTTATTTTATCCCCAAAAATATAAAGAGGTAATTTTTATTATATATTTAATCTTTTTTATAGCGAAGTTTATGTAAAACCATGTTTTTAAACAAAGTTTTTTTTAATTAAATACAAACTTCTTTTACAATTAATTTTATAAACAAGACTAGGATAAAATTATTCAGCTGTTATTATAAGTGTTTATAAATATAGGTTTAAAAAGGATGATTTTTATTTTAAATAAAGAAAGTTAGTTTAACCACAAATTATCCAGATAAGTATGTAGATAAAAAATGTCAGAATATCATATACATCTTGTATCCGATGCAACAGGGGAAACTATTCATAGCATAACACGTGCGTGTATAGCTCAATTTGAAAACTTTATACCTTTAGAACATCATTGGCCGCTTATAAGAACCCCTAGTCAAATAGATAAAATTTTGGATTCTGTTAAAGAAAAACCAGGGTTGGTCGTTTTTACAATGGTTAATGATAATTTACGTGAGCAACTTCAGAAGGGATGTAAAAAACTGAAAGTTCCTTTTGTTTCAGTTCTTGATCCTTTAATGCTGGCTTTAAGTAATATCGTTGGTCATCAGGCTAAGGGACAACCAGGTCGCCAACATGAAATGGATGATCAATATTTCCAAAAGATAGATGCACTTACTTATGCGATGGTTCATGATGATGGCTTAGGATCTGAAGGTTATGATCAAGCAGATGTTATTTTAATAGGTGTTTCAAGAACATCTAAAACTCCCACATGTATTTATCTTGCTCATCGTGGGATTAAAGCTGCCAATATACCAATTGTTCCTGGATTTATAATGCCAGATAATCTTCGTCATAATAAAAGATCTTTAATAATAGGTTTAACCAAAGAACCAGACCGGCTTATAGAAATAAGGCAAAACAGATTACGTTTTTTGATGCAAAATAACACAAGTTATGTGGATTTTAATGCTGTGTCGGAAGAACTTTCTTTAGTTAAAAAATTATGTGCAGAACATCATTGGCCAATTATTGATATTACCAGAAGATCTGTCGAAGAAACCGCAGCTACAATTATGCAAATGCTTCATGAAAGAGATGAACAGCAAAATCTATAACTTCTGAAATGAATGATTTATGGAAATTAAAAAACCTTTTTATAAAACAGGTTTAATTGGATGGCCAATTCACTACAGTTTGTCATCTTATATTCATACATATTGGTTGAAGAAATATAAGATCAAAGGATCATATACTTTATATCCTGTTGCACCTGAGAAATTATCATCAGAAATCCAAAATTTTATAGCACAAGATTTTTTGGGTTTTAATGTAACGATGCCTTATAAGGAAAGTATAATTAAATATTTAAATGATCTAACACCTGAAGCAAAATATCTTCAAACAGTTAATGTTGTCATGAAAGATCCGCAAAAAGGTTTAATTGGAGATAATACAGATGGATATGGTTTCGTAAAATATCTTGAACAAAAAATTCCAGATTGGAGAAAAAAAATAAAATCTGTTTTAATTTTTGGCGCAGGTGGGGCCGCAAAAGCAATTATTGGTACATTGATAAAAGAAGATATAAAATCCATTATAATTGTGGCAAGAAATAAAGAAAGAACCCAAAAATATTTTTCTGAAAGATACAATATACTTTCTGTCTTTGCGTGGGAAGAAAATTTATCCTTTCCTTCAGATATTTCTTTAATTGTTAATGCAACAAATCTTGGAATGAATGGGTTTCAAGATTTTAATCTTGATTATAAAATGTTTAATTCTGATGCGATTTTTTATGATTTAGTTTATAATCCCCTGCAAACCAATTTTTTAAAAAAGGCAAAAAATCAGGGATATCAGATTATTGATGGGCTTGGGATGCTTATGTATCAAGCAGCACCCGCTTTTGAAAAATGGTACGGTATATATCCTTCAATTGACGATAAATTACAAAAATTTATAACCCAAAAAGCAATCACATGAGAATAATTGGACTAACTGGTTCTATAGGTATGGGGAAGAGTACGGCGTTACTTTTTTTTAAGCAAAAAAAAGTGCCGGTATTTGATGCAGATCAGTATATTCATTTATGGCAAAATAACTGGCAAAAAAAAATGAAAGAAATTTTATCCTCAAACAATAAAGACTTATTTGTACATAATAAATTAGATCGACATAAATTAAGAGAAGAGGTTATAAAAAATCCCAGTCTTTTAAAAAAATTAGAAGAAGCTTTTCACCCTATAATCCGTCATTATGAACAAAAATTTATAAAATTTTGGCGTGGCCACCGTGCACCTTTAATTGTTTTAGATATACCCTTGCTTTATGAAACAAAGGCAGAGCGTTTTTGCAGTGAAGTTATTGTGGTCACAGCCCCCCGTTTTATTCAACTTTTAAGATTAGAAAAAAGACTGGGTATGACAAAAGATTTTTTATCACTTATTGAAAAAAATCAATGGTCAGATTATCGTAAACGACGTTATGCTGATTATGTGGTAAAAACAAGTTTGACTAAAAGACATACCCACTATCAACTTTTCTATCTTTTAAAACAAAATTATTCAAAAAAAACCAATAGGAAAATATATGCGCGAAATTGTTCTTGATACTGAAACAACAGGTCTTAATCCCAAGAATGGGGATAGAATTATCGAAATTGCATGTGTAGAATTAATTAATCATGTTCCTACCGGTAAACATTGGCATAGCTATATAAATCCAGAAAGATCTGTTTCTGCTGAAGCAACAGCTGTCCATGGAATTAGTTCGGAATTTCTTTTAGATAAACCTCTTTTTAAAGATATTGTTGATGACTTATTAACGTTTATTGGGACAACACCTTTAGTTATTCATAATGCCGAATTTGATTTGGGTTTTATTAATGCTGAACTTCAAAGATTAGAAAAAATTCTTTTGTTTAAAGAGCAAACTGTTGATACGTTAGCCATGGCTCGGAAAAAATTTCCAGGTGCGCCCGCAAGTTTAGATGCTTTGTGCAAAAGATTTAATATTGATCTTTCAGCCAGATCATATCACGGTGCTTTATTAGATGCACAATTATTAGCTGATGTTTATTTAGAATTAAAAGGTGGTAGACAGGTTAAATTTGAAATTTTTCAAACAGAAACCAATAACCAAAGTATTGATTATGAAGGTAATTTAATTAATAATGAAACTTTGGCATTGCGTTATCAAAAAATATCTCGTCCAGCACGACCCTTTAACCCCACCACAGAAGAATATGAAGCTCATGTGCTTCTTATCCAAAAATTAAAAGATGCCAAATGGTTATTATTTAAAAATTAATGAATACTAGCTTCTTTTGATGATGTTTCTTCTTTAAGGCGATTTGTTGCTTTTTGCTGTTCATAAACTTTTAAAAAATCAATAGGTTCTGGTGGGGGAAGGTGAAGAAGACCTTCTTTAGAAATTGTACTGAAAATATGACGGGCAAAAGGAAAAATAAGATGAGGTGCTTGAACCATAAGAAAAGCATTTTTTATATCATTGTCGTCTGTTGCAATATAGAAAAGCCCCGCATAATCCATTTCCAATAAACAAAAGACTTTTGTTTCAAATTCAAGAACACTTTTAATTTTTAAACTAACTTCATAATGGTTCACATTAACCTGTTGAGGTACTATATTAAAAGTAAAATTACCTTGATAATTTCTTTTGGAATTTTCCACAATGGCTAAAGCATGCGGGTTTTCATAAGAAAGATCTTTAAGGTATTGAGCAATAAGTTTGTAGGTAATAGTATTATTTACAGAATTTATAGAGGTAGGATCAGACATATGAAAACCTTAAAGCAAAAATGTTTGACCCTAAACTAGCAAATTATACTTAAATATGACAAGAATAATAAAAATATTTTAGTATTTTTATGATTTTCGTCTTATATTTATTTAGTGATCATATAATCTAAAAAATGAAATCCGGGATTTTTATTATGACGACTTACGATTTACTTCAACTTCTTATTTTTGCAGTTATTACTTTACTGCTTGTTTTAAAATTACGTAACGTTTTGGGTCAACGAACAGGATCAGAGAAAAAAAGGATTTCATGGCTTAAAACAGTAGAAAAACAAAATTCTCCCTATGCAAAACTTCCAACTAAAAAAGTGATGATGGATGAAGGTTTAACCAGCGATCAAGAAAAAGATTATCTATCTGATCCCATTCAAACTTTTGAAAAATTACAGGCTTTAAAAAAAGTAGATCCAAAATTTAATATTAAAAGATTTTTAGATGGGGCAAAAACGGCTTTTGAACTAATATTATCTTCTTTTGCCCATGGAGATTTAAAATCTTTGAAAAAACTTTTAGATGATCAGGTTTTTAAAAACTTTGAAAATGTAATCAAAAAATATAAAGACCAAAATTTATCCCATCATCTAACAATTGTTGGATTTAAAGAGGTTAAAATTTCAGATATTCTTATAAATAATTCAAAAGCATTTATATCTGTTCTTTTTGTTTCTGAACAAATTGATGTTGTTTATAATAGTAATAAAGAAGTTGAAGAAGGTCATCCAACAAAAATTTTTGAAGTTAAAAATTTATGGACTTTTAGCCGACATGTTAATTCATCAAACCCAAATTGGGTTTTAGTTTCAACTAAAAACGTATCAGATTAGTTTTTGATGAAAAGATTTTTAGGTAGTATGTTATGCGGTGTAATTCTATTAGCAGGTTGTTCATCTTCTGATACAATAGATCAATCAATTTCTTTAAAAACTAATAATTTTTACCCTATTTCTTATGCTTTATTACCTGGATGGAATAAAGATCAGCAAGATCAAGCTTTGCCCGCTTTGCTTGCCTCATGCCAGGCTTATGAAAAAAATAATTTTAATCAAAAAAACCGCATTGAACATATAGAATTTTCATATAACTGGTTTGATCTTTGTGATAATGCTAAAAATTTAAAAATTTCAGACCAAAATGATGCAAGAAAATTTTTTGAAAAATGGTTTATCCCTTATGTTTTTAAATCAGAGCCTGAAGGTTTGTTCACGGGGTATTATGAACCTTTACTTCAAGGATCGCGTGTCAAAACATCTTTGTATCAAGTGCCTCTTTACCGCCGTCCCCCCGATCTGATTGAGGTTAATCTTGCTAAATTTATACAAGAAGAAAAAAGAACAATATGGGGTAGAAATGTTAAAGGTAAATTACTACCCTATTTTAAATATGAAGAAATTGATCAAGGGGCATTATCTGCTAAAAATCTGGAGCTTATATGGCTTAAAGATAGGGTTGATGCGTTTTTTCTTTCTATCCAGGGTTCAGGTCTTATAAGTTTAGGTCAAGGGGAAAAAATAAGAATTGGGTATGATGGCAAAAATGGTCATCCTTATTTTCCTATTGGAAAAAAATTAATTGATGATGGTTTTTTTACAAAAGATACCGTATCTATGTTGGGTATTGTTGATTGGCTACGCGCCCATCCAAACCAAGCCCAACAGACAATGTATTTAAATCCAAGTTATATTTTTTTCCGTGAAATAAATGGATCTAAAAATGGGCCTATTGGTGCATTAGGTGTTGAATTAACGCCAGAGAGAAGTATCGCTGTTGATCCTTCTTATATACCTTTAGGTATACCTTTATGGGTTGATTTAAAAGAAGGTCAAAGCTCATGGCAAAAATTGGTTTTAGCACAAGATACAGGTGGAGCAATTAAAGGTAAAATAAGAGGAGATATATTTTTTGGTACAGCGGATCAAGCTATGGTAAAGGCCAGTTCGTTTAAAAATTATGGAACTTATTATATTCTGTTACCCCAAGGTATAAAAACCAATAGATTATAAATTTTTATGCGCTTTATTCGAAAAATAAAAACCTCCTTAGGGAATTTTTTTAAAAAATTTAAATCCTCTGGATCGGATTTTCATCCACCCTCTTTTATGTTTAGGCAAAATAATACAGAAAAAAAACAAGGCAATTTTTGGATGCCTCCTCTAGTCCCCTGGGTTTTTCGTTCAGATTTAGATTTGTTTGAAGAAAAAATTGAAAAAACAACATTAACTTTATCACGGGTAGCAAAATTTGATCATATTCCTGGTGCCCTTTATAATTTTCTTTCATCTCATAATTTTTCTTTAAGTCTTAAGCTTTACGAAGATCCATTTTTATTAAACCTTCCTTGGAATAAATATCCTAAATTTGATATAATAACTGGATTTCTTGATGAATTTGATAAAATTTTTGTTTCAACAGTTTTTGCGGGTATTGTAGATAGCGGAAGTTTAATGTTATTTTCTGGGCCGGATGCCCAAATATCAAAAATACATTTACCCAATCTACATGTTGTGGTTGTGCGTGGGGATCAAATTGTAACTAGGTTAGAAGAAGCATGGAAACAATGCGATAAATTTTTGCATGAAGAATTAAAAAATTATGATATAAAAGTTGAAATTATTTGTGAAATGAATACAGAAACCAATACGGTGCAAAATGTTGACAAAACAAAACATATGCATGTGATACTTGTAGATGAGCAAGCAAAAACAAAATGACCAGGAAAATCTTTTGTGGGAATTTTATCGTCAAGATATAAAACCCTTAAAGAAAAAAAATTTAATAGAAAAAAAAATAGACAATAAACCCGAAGAAAAAAAATTATTAAAATTAAAACAAGAACCTTTAATGGGTCAAAAAAAACCGCGTCAACTTTCTTATTTAGAATTAGGTGACCGAAAAGAAGTTGATAAAAATTTAGGTAAAAAACTTGTTAAGGGTAAATTGTTATTAGATGGCACATTAGATTTGCATGGAATGACCCAAGGCGAAGCTTTGGATTATTTGTCCATCTTTTTAAAAAAGCAAGCGTTTCAAGGAAAACGATGTGTTCTTATTATTGCAGGGAAAGGAAATTTTACTAAAAGTGGCAAGGGGATTTTGAATCAAAAAGTTCCTGAATGGCTTAATTTACCAGATATCAGACCCTTAGTTCTAAGTTTTTCTTATGCCCAAAATCGACATGGGGGTACAGGTGCTTTTTATGTTTTACTTAAAAGGAAAAAATCATGACGCCATTTGGTAAAAAATTACGTGAATTGCGGGCAAAAAAAAATCTTAACCTTAAAGATATGGCTCAAGCTTTAAAAGTTTCATCGGCTTATCTTTCTGCTCTAGAACATGGATGGCGCAGCAAACCCAGCAGTGGTTTAATTCAACAAATTGCTGCTTATTTTAATTTAGTATGGGATGATGTGGATGAATTAAAAAAATTGGCAGATTTATCAGACCCCAAAATCACTATAGAAACAGCAGGTCTTATACCCCAGGCAACAGAATTAGCTAATAAATTAGCCTTAAAAATAGGAAAGCTTAATTTAGATCAAATCAACCAAATATTATTTATACTGGAAGAAGAAAAATAACTTAAAGAATAAATCTACTAAGATCTGTATTTTTGGCTAGGATAGAAACTTTTTTCTCAACATAATCTGAATCTATTTTAATTTCACTTCCCGCTTGATCTGTTGCAGAAAAACTTATTTCCTCAAGTAACCGTTCCATAACCGTGTGTAATCTTCGAGCCCCGATATTTTCAACCTGCGCATTAATTTCTGCGGCCAAATCTGCTAGTTTATCAAGACCTTCTTCCGTAAAGTTTAAGGTAACATTTTCTGTTTTAAGTAAAGCTTTATATTGTTTAATTAAACTTGCTTCTGGTTCAATTAAAATCTTTTTAAGATCATGCCGGTCTAAAGCTTGAAGTTCAACACGAATGGGTAATCTTCCCTGAAGTTCAGGAAGCAAATCAGAAGGCTTTGCCAAATGAAAAGCCCCCGATGCAATAAATAAAATATGATCTGTTTTAATAGGTCCATATTTTGTATTAACCTGGGTTCCTTCTATTAAAGGTAATAAATCACGCTGCACACCCTCACGGCTTACATCAGCACCAACCCGTTCTGATCTTGTACAAATTTTATCGATTTCATCAATAAAAACGATGCCATTTTCTTCAACAGATTGAATTGCCAAACTAATTAATTTTTCTTGATCAAGAAGTTTATCGCTTTCCTCAGCGATAAGAATTTTATAACTATCTTTAACTTTTAATCTTTTTGTTTTAGTACGTTGACCCCCTAAGGTTTGACCTAAAATATCGTTAAGATTAAGCATGCCCATACTTGCCCCAGGCATGCCAGGGATTTCAAAAGTGGACATTTTGTTAGAGGACGTATCTTTAACTTGGAGATCAATTTCACGGTCATCTAATTCACCGTTTCTAAGCATACGTCTAAATTTCGATCGTGTTTCTGGGGTTGATTGGTCACCAACCAAAGAGTCAAGAACACGTTCTTCTGCTTGAAGCTCGGCTTTGGCTTCTACTTGGCGGCGCAGACGTTCTTTGGTAATAGACATGCTGATTTCGATAAGATCACGGATAATTTGCTCAACATCACGTCCTACATACCCTACTTCGGTAAATTTTGTTGCTTCAACTTTTATAAAGGGCGCTTGGGCAAGTTTGGCAAGACGCCGAGCAATTTCTGTTTTACCTACACCTGTGGGTCCTATCATTAAAATGTTTTTGGGTAAAACTTCTTCTTTAAGATCGTCGGGTAATTGTTGCCGACGCCATCTATTACGTAAAGCAATAGCAACAGCACGCTTGGCATCATTTTGACCAATAATAAATCTGTCCAATTCGGAAACAATTTCACGTGGTGTAAAACTATGGGATGTAGCTTCATCCATAGGTAGGGGTGTATCAAAGCTCATAATGTTTCAATAAGAATGTTGGTGTTGGTGTAAATACAAATATCTGCAGCAATTTTCATAGATTTTCTGGCTATTTGTTCTGCAGAAAAAGAATCTTGATCAAGTAAAGCTCTTGCTGCAGCAAGGGCAAATTGTCCCCCAGAACCAATACCAATTAATCCATCTTCAGGTTCTAAAACATCACCTGTACCTGTTAAGATTAAACTAACGGTATCATCAGCTACCGCCATCATAGCTTCAAGCCTTCGTAAATATCGATCTGTACGCCAATCTTTAGCTAAATCAACACAAGCTCTAGCTAATTGGCTTGGATATTGTTCTAATTTAGCTTCTAAGCGCTCAAATAAAGTTAAAGCATCTGCGGTTGCTCCTGCAAACCCCGCAATAACATTACCTTTACCTAAACGTCTTACCTTTTTTGCATTAGATTTGATAACAGTTGATCCAAAGGAAACCTGGCCATCACCAGCGATGACGACTTGCCCTTTTTTGCGGACAGAAAGAATTGTGGTTCCGTGCCATTGTTGTTCAGAAGAAGACATATGTTTCAAATAGGCTAAATTTTATAATACTTCAAGGGGTGTGTTTAAATATTTTAAAATTACTTAAAGATATAAAGGTTTTATTTCATTGAGTAAAAATAAAATGAAAGTGTATTTTACAAAAACCATTATGACAATACATTTCATGAACAAGTATTGAAATAATTTTTTAAAATAGCAAACTTCATCAAGCATTAAAATATAATTTCTATAAGGTTATTTGAAAAAGGATCATTTTTTAAACAAGTTAATAGAGATATAAATTTTATGAAAATGAAAAAGACAACAGAGTTTTATATTGATCGTATAGGACGTTCTCTTGATTATATATGTCAAAATCTTAACCAACATATATCTTTGGATAAACTTGCTGAAGTTGCATGTTTTTCACCTTTTCACTTTCATAGAATTTTTCGAGGATTAACAGGTGAAACAGTTGCAGATTTAATCCGTCGTTTAAGATTAGAATATGCATATCATCTTTTAACCCAAGGTCATTTGGATGTTACCCAAACAGCATTTGAAATTGGCTATGAAAATTTGGAATCTTTCAGCCGAGCTTTTAAAAAATATTTTGGTTTTAATCCGTCGCACCTGTTAGCTCATGATATAAAGACTGGTCCTTATAATTTTGGAAATTATGCAGTTCGTGCAGAATTTTCACCCTTAAAATTAACATTTGAACCCGTTATAAAGGAATCTCCTATGAACGTTACAATTAAAGAAATTAAATCACATCCTATTGTTTATATCCATCATGTTGGTCCTTATAATGAGGTTGGAAATGTTTTTAAACAATTGCTTCCCTGGGCTGGATCACGAGGATACATTAAAAGAGATACAGCTATCTATGGATTTTCATGGGATGATCCTTCTGTAGTACCAGCCCATCAATTGCGCTATGATGCTGCTTTTTCTATCAATAATGAAAAAGATATAAAGATTGAACCCCCTATGAAGTTTGGTACATTTCCAGGTGGATATTGGGCTATAACCAGACATCAAGGATCCTATACAAAAATAGGAAATATTTTTCAACAAATGATAGGAAGTTGGTTGCCCCAAAGCCCCTATTTAATTGATAATGAAAGACCTTGTTTGGATATTTATTTAAATAGTTGGACAAATACACCAGAACCAGATCTTTTAACAGATCTCTGTATACCTTTACAAAAATCATCAGTTCAAGATATAAAAAGTAATTAAAATAAATATGTAAAATATTAATTTAAAAATTGAAAGATAAGTATGATATCTTATGATCCACAAAATATTTTTGCCCGTATTTTACGGGGTGAATTGCCCTGTGCTAAAATTTATGAAAATGATCACGTTTTAGCTTTTCAGGATATTAGACCTCAAACTCAACACCATATTTTAATTATACCCAAAAAAAACTATGTTTCTTTTGCTGATTTTTCAAAAAAGGCATCAGACCAAGAAATGGCTGGTTTTATCAAAGCTGTCGGAAAAATTGCCACAGATCTTGGCCTTGATGAAGATGGGTATAGGCTTATTGCTAATCATGGAAAAAACGCACATCAGGAGGTTCCCCATTTTCATGTGCATTTGATGGGGGGGCAAGAATTGGGGCCTATGGTTTCAGTTAAAAGAAAAGAAATCTGATTTATACTTAATTGTAAACAAGGCGGCGATAGGTTAAAGCTTCAGCAATATGGTTTTTTCTAACAGCTGGTTCGTCGCAAAGATCGGCAATGGTTCGCGCTACTTTTAAAATGCGATAGTAAGATCTTGCTGAAAGATGGAATTTTTCACAAGCTTGATTAAGCATGGTTAATCCTTCTGTGTCAGGCTTTGATGTTTCATCAACTAGTTTACTTGTCATTTCTGCATTATATCTTGGAATATAATTTGTTTGGAGAGATTGAAATCGTCCCTGTTGTTTTTGTCGTGCTTTTAAAACCCGCATTGCCACTTGTTCTGAAGGTTCACTTTTTGGTGAAGAAGATAAATCATCAGGTTTAATTGCAGGCACATCACAATAAAGATCAAGACGATCAAAAAAGGGCCCAGAAATTTTTGCTTGATAATCCATGGCGCATTTGGGTGCTTTGGTACAAGCAAGCTTTGAATTATCAAGATATCCACATCTGCATGGATTCATAGCAGCAATCAATTGAAAACGTGCGGGATATGTCACGTGATGAGATGCTCTGGCAATTGTAACAGATCCAGTTTCAAGAGGTTGACGTAATGATTCCAAAGTTTGTCTGGAAAATTCTGGTAATTCGTCTAAAAATAAAACCCCAAGATGGGCCAATGAAATTTCACCGGGTTTTGCTTTATTTCCACCCCCCACCATAGAGGCAAGAGACGCCGAATGATGGGGCTCACGAAAAGGTCTTGTTTGAACAAGTCCATTGGTATTTAATTGCCCTGCCAAACTGTGGATCATGCTTATTTCTAAAGCTTCCTGTGAAGAAAGTGGCGGAAGTAAACCTGGTAATCTTGATGCCAACATGGATTTACCTGATCCAGGTGGACCAATCATAACCAAATTATGGCCACCTGCAGCAGCGATTTCTAGGGCTCTTTTAGCAGAATTCTGGCCTTTGATATCTTGAAGATCAGAAAATTTTTCAGAATGGTTGGTTAATTTTGCTTCTGGTGGGGATAAAATTTGGGTACCCTTAAAATGATTGATTAGATTTAAAATATTAGCAGCTGCTAAAATAGATTTTGATCCTGACCATGCAGCTTCACTTCCCTGAGAGAGGGGACAAATAAGTCCCATATTTTTTGCATAAGCTTGAATAGATGCTGGTAAAATCCCTGTGACAGCAGATATACTACCATCTAAGCCAAGCTCACCCAAAATATAATACTCACTGATTTCTTCAGCTGGTAAAACGTTTAAAGCAACCAATAATCCAACTGCAATTGGTAAATCATAATGACTTCCCTCTTTAAAAAGATCAGCAGGGGCAAGATTAACGGTAATTCTTTTAGAAGGTAAAGCTAACCCCAGAGCATTAAAAGCAGCCCTAATTCGCTCTTTACTTTCACCAACGGCTTTATCGGGTAATCCAACCAAGGTAAAACTTGGAAGACCCGAAGATAATTGAACTTGAACATCAACTTCAAGAACATCAATACCACGAAAGGCAACTGTTTTTATGTGTGCAACCATAATTATTACGTTACTTTAAAATTTAGAAGCAATTTAAAATCTAAATTATTTTTCAATAAAATCCATTAAAAAATCTTCTGATAGATTGCATTCATGTCAATAATTAGATAGAATGATTTTTAATTTTCTTTGATGATTCATCTTCAATTAAATTTAAAAAATCTAAGCTTTTTGAATAAAAGCTTAAAGGTTTTGTAATGTAATTTTTAAAAATAAATTTAACTTATAGTTTATTCTATGACATCTTTGTCTCGTACCTATCATGATAATAAACCATCCAAAGGTATTATTTTTATGGTTTTATCTGTAATTTTTTTTAGTTGTATGGATGTTGTTATTAAATGGATTTCCCAATATTATCCCACAGGGCAAATTGTTTTTTGCCGTAATTTTTTTGCTTTTATTCCCATTAGTGTTCTTTTTTTCCGTTCAGATATTTTTAGCCTTTTAAAAGCTAGCCAGTGGAAAAATCATTTGCTTCGCTCTTTGTATGGGGTGATATCCATGGTGGGCTTTTTTGCAGGACTTTCCTTTTTGCCTTTGGCTGAAGCGACTGCTTTTGGTCTTTCAGGTCCGATATTTCTAACAGTACTTTCTATCCCTCTCCTTCAAGAAAAAGTAGGTATCAGAAGATGGATGGCCGTTATTATTGGATTTGTTGGTGTTCTTATTATGACAAGATTTTGGGATATAGAATCTTTACGTTTAACTTTACTTCTTCCTATTATGGGTGCTTTTTTTTACGCACTTGCTATGATTGCTATTCGTAAATTGACGGCAACAGAACCACCCCAAAGAATTGTTTTTTATTTTACCTTTTTTGCAGCTCTTATTGGTCTTGCAACTTGGCCTTTGGGATGGGTTTTACCAACACCCTTTCATTTTTTTATGTTGGCTCTTATAGGCATATTGGGGGGATGTGGCCAACTTTTAATGACACAAGCATTTCGTTTTGCGTCTGTATCCATCATTGCACCTTTTGAATATTTACATTTGGTTTTTGCTATGATTTTTGATTATTTGATTTGGCATTTTACGCCAACTTTTACGCTTATATTAGGTGCTGTGATTATTATTTCAAGTGGGCTTTATATTGCGCACCGTGAAACTATTAAACGCCAAGTTAAATCTTTATGATGATCTAGTTTGCGTATAAACCTCTTCTATTGAATCCCATAAAATACGCTCAAGATGAACATGATCAAAATGATTAATTTCATGAAGTCCTGTAGGTGATGTGATATTAATTTCTGTTAAATAGTTTCCAATAACATCAATGCCTGTAAAAATAAGACCTTGTTTTTTTAACATGGGTTTTAAAGCTTCACAAATTTCTTGGTCACGCTTGGTTAATGTGGTTGCCTGGGGCAATCCCCCTATATGCATATTAGAACGTACCTCCCCCATGGGTGGAATGCGGTTAATTGCACCTGCTGCACTACCATTAATTAAAATAATTCTTTTATCTCCTGAACGTACATCTGGTATGTATTGTTGCACAACCACGGGTTCTTTAAAAAATTGACCATAAAATTCTAGAACAACTTTGAAATTTTCGTCATCAGATTTAATATGAAAAACACCTGCTCCTCCGTTGCCGTAAAGAGGTTTAATAATAATATCCTTGTGTTCTTTACGAAAACTAATAATATCATCCGTATTAGATGTGATTAAAGTTGGTGGAATAAAATCAACAAAATCCATTGTCAAAAGTTTTTCTGGACCGCTACGAACAGATAAAGGATTATTCACAACCAAAGTTTTGGGATGAAGACGCTCTAAAAAATAGGTTGTTGTAATATATGCCATATCAAAGGGTGGATCTTGGCGCAAAAGGATAATATTAAAAGTTCTAAGATCAATTTTTTCTACACTTTTTAAATCCACAAATTTATCAGCATTATTGTATAAAGATATGAAATGCCCTGTGGCATATAGTTTTTTTCCCTCTAAACTTAAATTTTTAGGATTATAATAAAAAAGCTCATACCCACGTCTTTGTGCCTCTAGTCCTAAAAGAAAGGTGCTATCTTTTTTAATATTGATTGTTTCAATGGGATCCATTTGTAGGGCTATTTTTAACATTCCTTATACTTTCTACAAAAATGTAATATCACAAAAAATTATAATCATAATTCTTTTATTCGTACATAACTTACAACTTTTTTAACATAGGGTATATCACGGGCATGATTAATAATTTGTTGAAGCTCGTCATGATCTTGGGCAATACCCAAGAAATAAACAATACCCCCTGCTGCTTCAATTGCATAATTGATAGCACGAATTTTTTGATCAATAAGAATTTTGGATTTTAATTGCCCAATAATCCATGCATCATGCGCATAATCTAAAAGATCAGATTTTTTTGTAATAATTATTTCATTAATAACTTCTTGAACCCCCTGGGTTTGCCAAGCTAGTTTGACAGCCAATAATCTGTGGTGGGGGTTTTTGACATAGCCTGTTAATAAAACTCTTCCCTCATAAACAATACTATCCACATGTAAAAAAATGAAGTTTGAATAGCTTAATAATTTTTTATTAAGAGCAAGCCACATAGTATTATCGGTTACAGTATCACCAAATCCACGTTCTTGGGTTGCCATAATGCCGATGGTTGCAGCTGTACCGGTGGCAGCACTTTGCCAACTGCATCCATCTAGGAAGAGAGAATATAAAATTAAATAACTTAAATAAAATTTATTTTTATTCAATGAACCAGGCATCTAAAATTAATTTGGGTAAACGCAAAGGTATAATTAAAAGAGCAACAAATCTTACTGAATAGTCACCAAATTGGGGTGTTTTTTGTAACCACAATAAAGTTGCTTTGTGAATACGTTTTTGTTGATAGTGTTGAATAGCTTCTAATCCTTTATCTAAATCTTTTCTGGCTTTTACTTCAATAATAAAGATACAAGATTTTTTTCGGGCAATTATATCAATTTCGCCTAATGACGTTTTAATATTATAATCAAGTATTTTGTACCCACAAATTCGAAGATACCATCGCGCTAAAAATTCAGCTTTTTTTCCTTTTTTCCATGCATAATATTTTTGTTTATGTAAAGCTGGTTTTATCATTATTCTATATTTTTCTTTAAAGCTTGTTTATATATTTTTTGCTTTGATATATTTGTTTTTTGGGCAATCTCTTTAACAGCATCGCGGCAGGACATTGTTGCTAAGGCTTCTTTTAATAAAGTATCAATGTCATAGTTCAATGTTTCATTTGAAGGGGGCCCCACTACAATAACAATTTCCCCTTTAGGATGACCATGTTGGTTATAATAAGTGTAAAGGTTGGCAAGTGTATCACGTTTGGTTTCTTCAAAAACTTTTGTAAGCTCCCTTGCCACAGATGCTTGCCTTTCACCCCATATTTCAGCCATATCTTGCAGAGATGCAATTAATCTTGGTCCTGTTTCAAAAAAAATTAAGGTTGCAGGTATGTGGATTATCTCTTGCAAAATAACCTTACGTGCATGGGATTTGGGGGGTAAAAACCCAACAAAGAAAAATCGATCGGTTGGTAGACCAGATAACTGAAGGGCAGAAAGCAAAGAAGAAGCTCCAGGAATAGTTGTCACCATAATTTTTTTATCTATACAAGCCCGGACAAGTTTGTATCCAGGATCAGATATAAGAGGTGTACCAGCATCACTGACTAAAGCAATCGATTCACCATGGGCTAATCTTGTTAATAAAATCGGACGAATTTTTTCAGCATTATGATCATGATAGGATAAAACGGGTGTTGTAATACCGTATTTATTAAGTAATCTTTTGGTAATTCGTGTATCTTCGCAGGCAATAAGATTAGCCTTGGCCAAAGTAGTTAAAGCTCGAAGTGAAATATCTTGTAAATTACCAATTGGGGTTGCAACTAAGTAAAGACCCGAAGAAATTGCTTGGGAGTTTTTTTCGGTTAACTCTAAATCTAATTTAGGTAAAAATGAAGTATCTAAAACTTTGGTCATGATTATGATTTGTACTTAAAACTTTAGTTTACTTAAAATCTTAACAGAGTTAAATTAGGATGAAAGTTATTTATTACCTTGATCATTTAGGATCTAAATATCATGTATATTTTAAAAAAATCTGTCTTTTGTTGTTTTTTATTAATGAGTTTAGCAGGCTGTCAAGCTTTTGATCGCTCTGTCCCATCAAAATCATATCCGACACGCTCTCAACCTGTTCTTACCCCTGCCCCTAAATCTGTTAATCAACAAGTTTTAAATTCACCAACTGTTAAAGTTGCTCTCCTTTTACCTTTATCAGGTAAAAATATGGCCTTAGGACAAGCAATGGGCCATGCAGCCGAATTAGCAGTTTTTGATCATGCGGGACCAGAATTTGAACTTATTATAAAAAATACGGGAGGTACCCCAACAAGTGCTGCCCAAGCCGCAAGTGAAGCTATACGTGAAGGGGCACGGTTGATTTTGGGCCCTGTTTTCGGGAGTGAAGTTTTGCCTGTTTCACTTATTGCAAATCCCACCAATATTCATGTTATAAGTTTTTCGACAGATTCTTCAGCAGTAACCAAAGGTGTTCATATTATTGGTAATCTTCCGTCACTTCAGGTTAATCGTATTTTAACTTATGCTTATAGCCAAGGTCTTAGAAATTTTGCAGTGGTTGCCCCTGCTGGCCCTTATGGAAGGCTTATTGTTGAAACGGCAAAAAATACCTTGGCAAATTTAAAATTAATTCCTGTTAATCAAATACTTTATGATCCTCAAAATCGTGATTTGATGCCCGTTATAAATCAATTAAAAAGTGATCCGACAAAATCTATAGATGCACTTCTTCTTGCTGAAGAAGGACAAAAATTGAGAAGCCTTGCTTTTTTAGCAAATAGCCATGAATTAGATTCTAAAAAAATCCGCTATTTAGGAACTAGTCTTTGGGCCAACGAAAATATTGGCCGAGAACAATCATTGGAAGGTGGATGGTATGCGGCCCCCCCTACGGAACAATGGGATCAATTTCAAGTTCGTTATCGTCAATTGTATAAAAATGATCCTCCCAGACTTACAGCGCTTGCTTATGATATGGTGGCGATGGCTGCTCTTTTATCCAAAAAAAATATGAACGATCCTTTTGCTTTACCAACACTTACACAAAGAAATGGGTTTGAAGGAATTGATGGTATTTTTAGACTTACACCTAATGGATTAGTTGAACGAGGATTGGCAATTTTTGAAGTACAATCTGGCCAAATTGTCATTCGGGACCCTGCTCCTCAAAGTTTAGATCCTTTAATTAATTAAAGCTCTTAAGCTAAAAGGTGATAAAGAACAGCATTTAACTTTTTGAAACCATTTTTAGTTAAAGAAAAATTTTCGTCATTCTTAACCACAAGATTATAATCAATTAGATTTTGTACTATTTTGGGATTTAACAAAGTATCAAAAGATTGATTAAATTCCGCATCAAAACGTTTTAAGGTAAACCCATCTTTAAGTCGTAAATTCATTAGCATGAATTCTTGAAATTTTTCTTCAAAGGTTAATAACGATTTAGTATGGGTGGCATGACCTTGATGTAAAACTGTTTTAAGCCAAGTTTCTGGCAATCTTTCTTGATAGGTGGTATATTTAATGTTATCTAAAGTAAGCCTTCCATGTGCACCTGGTCCAATACCAATATAATCATCATAATGCCAGTAAATAAGATTGTGCAAAGATTCGTGCCCCTTACGTGCGTGATTGGAAATTTCGTAAGCAGGTAGATCATGATCTTCTAACATGGATTGGGTTAAATCATAAAGATTATCAGAAGGCTCTTCATCAAGAGGAATAAATTTTTTTTGATGTACAAAGGTTGCAAAAGCTGTATTAGGCTCAATCGTAAGTTGATAAAGCGACAGGTGATTTGATTTTAGGGCAAGGGCTTGTTTTAATTCTTGTTCCCAATTTTTTAAAGACTGGTTGGGTCTTGCATAAATCAAATCAAAAGAAAAACGGGGAAAAATATCCTGGGCCATATATAACGCATTAAGTGCTTCTTCTGCTTTATGCTGTCTTCCTAAAAAATGTAAATCTTGATCATTAAGGGCTTGAATACCCAAGGATAAACGATTAACGCCAGCCTTGGCCAAAGCCTTAAAAGATAAAGATTCGCTTGAGGTAGGATTGGCTTCTAGGGTAATTTCTAGGGATGGATTAAGATTCCAATAAACAGAACATTGGTCAATAAGTCTAGCCACAAGAAAAGGGGGCATTAAAGAAGGTGTTCCACCTCCAAAAAAAATTGATGTTAAAATTCTACCCTTCGTTTGTTTGCCATAATACTCAAGCTCAGCCAACAAAGCTTTTTCCCATAAAGAAAAATCAACATGATTACGAACATGACTGTTAAAATCACAATAAGGACATTTAGATAAACAAAAAGGCCAATGAATATAAAGACCAAAAGGGCGTTGTTTTTCTGTCATGAAAAACAATTTTGAATAAGTTGATTAAAAGCTAACGCTCGATGATTTATTAAATGTTTTTGATTTGGGTCCATTTCACCAAAGGTTATATCGTATCCATCTGGTACGAAAATGGGATCATAGCCAAATCCATTATGACCACGTGGGGACCACGTAATATGGCCATCAATTCTACCTTCAAAATTTTCAACATGGTGGTCAGGCCAAGCAAGTGACAAAACACATATAAACCATGCTTTACGTTGCTCTTTCGTATGTGCTCCTTTTTTTTCAAGCTTTTGTTGAACTTGATCCATAGCACAATTAAAATCTTTTTGGGGGCCAGCCCAACGGGCCGAATAAATACCAGGCTCCCCATCAAGTGCAGGAATAACCAATCCAGAATCGTCAGCTAAAGCGGGAAGATTGGTCTTCATAGATGCGGCTAGGGATTTTAATTCTGCATTCTCTATAAAAGTTAGACCTGTTTCCTCAGGTTCTGAGAGATTAAAATCTTGAGCAGTAAAAAGTTTTTTTACAAAAGGTTTAAACAATACCATAATTTCTTTTTGCTTACCTTTATTATGGGTAGCAATAATTAAAGAATCATGGGTAAAGCTACGATGGGTCATAAAGCTTTAATAAGATAAATAGATTTAAGATTTGAATCCTAAAGATTTGCGTTGCTGATCCATTAAAATGGAAATACCTAATCTTGCTAAAGATAACATTTCTAAAAGCGTTTGTTCAGTAAATAAAGCATGTTCTGCTGTTGATTGAACTTCAACCAAGCTTCCATTACCGGTTAAAACAAAATTGGCATCGACATCTGCTTGGCTGTCTTCTTGATAATCAAGATCAAGAACAGGTCTTCCACCAATAATACCACATGATATGGCGGCAATTTGGTCTTTTAAAGGAATGGTTTTGATTACTTTTCTTTCAAGCATTTTTTGGAAAGCTAAATGCAGCGCAATATAACCTGCGGTGATAGATGCAGTTCTAGTTCCCCCATCAGCCTGAACAACATCACAATCAACTTTAACTTGTCTTTCACCAAATCCATTAAGATCGGTAATAGAACGCAAAGATCTTCCAATCAAACGCTGAATTTCATGGGTTCTGCCAGTTTGTTTCCCCCGGCTTGCTTCACGATCAATACGTATTTCGGTTGCTCGTGGTAACATACCATATTCTGCGGTGATCCATCCACGCCCTGTATTTCTAAGAAAAGGGGGGACTTTATCTTCGACAGTTGCTGTACATAAAATTTGAGTGTCACCAATTCGTAAAAAACAGGAACCTTCGGCAAATTTATTAACGCCTGTTTCAATAAAAACAGCACGCAAAGCATCATCGGCGCGACCTGATGGTCTAGGGGGGAAAGCATTCATAGTCTTATTCATAGCTAAAAATTAAAAAAATAAAAACCCTAATTTTTACTTTTGCCTTTTTTTATTGAAAATTCTTGATTTTCTATTTGGGTCTTAGGGTCAAAATTAGCTATAATAAAAAGAAAATTCTTTGTAATTATTGACTTTTAATAAGGATAAATTATCTAGAATTGTATAGAAAATTATGGACTATTATAATGATTATTATTCCTAAAAGAAAAAATCCAGATTTTGGGACAAAACTTAATGAACGTTCGCGTGAAATATTTCGCCATATTGTTGATGCTTATGTTGAGACGGGTGAACCAATTGGCTCTAGAACAATTTCACATCGCTTAGGGTTGGGATTATCTGCGGCCACTATCCGTAATGTGATGGCGGATTTAGAAGAAGCGGGTCTTCTTTATGCCCCGCATACATCAGCTGGAAGATTACCTACAGAGCAAGGATTACATATGTTTGTGGATGGCCTTTTAGAAGTAGGAGGACCAACTGAAGAAGAACGGCAAAGTTTAGACCATCAATGTGCAGGATTGGGGCGAAGTTTTACCGAAGTTTTAGATGAAGTAACCAGAACCTTATCCGGGCTTTCTAAATGTGCGGGATTAGTTGTGGCGCCTAAAACAGATTTGGCCCTTAAACATATAGAATTTGTCCATTTAGGGCCAGGAAGAGCTTTAGTTGTTATGGTTACAGAAGATGGCCAAGTTGAAAACCGTATTCTTGATGTGCCAAGGGGACTTCCAAATTCTGCTTTAGTTGAAGCCAGCAATTATTTAGCGACCCATTTGGTAGGACGGCGTCTGAATGAAGCACGCGCAGAGGTTTTAACTCAATTGGATCGCGATAAAGCAGAACTTGATTCTCTAACCCGCAAAGTTGTCGAGTCTGGTCTTGCTATTTGGTCGGGTGATAGCAAAGATGGGGCACTTATTGTTCGGGGTCAGCAACATTTACTTGATGATATTACAGCTATGGCTGATTTAGAACGAATTAGAATGTTATTTACGGCCTTAGAGAGTAAAGAAGCTCTTTTAAGGCTTATTGATGTGACAGAATCGGCAGAAGGTGTTCAAATTTTTATTGGATCAGAAAACGAATTTTTTGATTTAGCTGGGTGTTCTTTGGTTATTGCACCTTACCGTAATAATCAAAAAAAACTGATTGGGGCTATTGGGGTGATTGGACCCAAAAGACTTGATTATGCTCGAATTATTCCTATGGTAGATTATACAGCTAAGGTTATAAGTAGGTTAATGAGCTAATTTAAAATTCATATCATTTATATATGATGTATAAGATAGAATTAAGATAATAATAGACAACAAAACTAGGTGTTAAGAATGGATAAACATAAAATACATAATGATGAAGAAGCTTTCTTTTCAGAAGATGATCAATTGAAGGTAGAAAGCACGGAAGATGATTTAAAAAAATCCATGAATGAAGAAGAAAAATTAGAATTTGTAGATGAGAATCAATCCAAGACCCAAGAAGAAATTGCGGGTCTTAAAGATCAGCTTTTAAGAGCACTGGCTGAAGTAGAAAATGTTAGAAGACGTGGCCAAAGAGACAAGGAAGAAACCCAGAAATATGCAATTACTGCTTTTGCCAGGGATCTTTTAAATGTTGCTGATAATTTACATCGGGCACTTGAAAGTGTTACGGACCGTGATCAATTGCAGGATGGTCCTCTTAAAACTTTGCTAGATGGGGTTGAGATGACAGAGCGTCAATTATTAGCAACTTTTGAAAAACATCATGTTAAAAAATTTGAACCTTTGCATGAAAAATTTGATAGTCATCATCATCAAGCGATGTTTGAAATACCAGATACAACACAAACAGATGGAACGGTAGTTCAGGTTTTACAAGCGGGTTATAAACTTCACGACAGGCTTTTGCGTCCAGCCATGGTTGGGGTTGCTAAAAATAAATCTGATTAGAAATAATGGATCGCTCGATACATAAAAGAAATATCCTAATAATTTTAATATTAGGATATTTTTAGAATGAAGCTAATAAAACTTTAATTTATGGTCTTAAATTAATATCACTGGATTTTTCTGATTGTACTTCACGTGTTTTAGTTTCGTTATCATTACTGGTTGTATAATTTATATTGGGAAATGGATCTTTAAGATCTTCTGGTCCCCAACTGTCAATACGATCAAAAACTGGATGTGCAGAAGAGGGAGGACCATAAGTTTTACTGCCACAAGCGGATAAAAGGGATAAAGAGAATAGAACTATTAAATAAAAATAATTTTTTTTATAAGACATTAGTAATCCTTTAAAAAAGTAAAATGTTAATAATAAAATTGTTTTTAATATAAAAATTAAACATTAAAAAACTATTAAGCAATAAATAAAAGCTGTAGAAAATAAATTAAAAAAGTCCTATTTTTATAACAAACGAGGGGGAACTTTCATGTTGGTGGAAAAATTTTTAAAACATTATATACGTCATGGGTATTTAATCATTGTTGACCCTGATGGAAAAAACCATGTAATCGAAGGTGTTGAAAAAGGTCCAGAGGTAACAGTACGTATCCATAATTGGAAAACATTTTGGAAAATAGCTTTTAATCCAGGTTTAGCTGTGGGCGAAGCCTATATGGATGGGACGTTAACAGTAGATGGTGATATTTATTCTTTAATGGAAATTTATGCCCGCGGTTTAATTAAAGGAAAAAAACTTACGAATCTGGAAAAAGTCATTCGTTATTTTCGTAAACGTTTAATGAATCTTAATACCCCCTTGGAATCAAGACGTAATGTAGCCCATCATTATGATTTGGGTAATGATTTTTATCGTCTTTTTTTGGATCAAGATATGCAATATAGTTGTGCCTATTTTGAATATGATAGTGATGATTTAGAAACTGCCCAGCTTCATAAAAAACAGCATATTGCATCCAAATTACGGTTACAACCAGGTAATAGTGTATTAGATATAGGGTGCGGGTGGGGTGGACTGGCCCTTTATTGTGCGCAGTTAGAAAATTTAAAAATCAAGGGAATTACTCTTTCAGCGCGGCAATTAAATTTGGCCCAAGAACGATTACAAAAATTGGGGTTACAAAATAGGGTTCAATTTGAACTTAAAGATTACCGCCATATTAATGATCAATTTGATCGTATTATGTCCGTTGGGATGTTTGAACATGTAGGTGTTATGCATTATGATAAATTTTTTGAAAAATCCCGTGATCTTTTAAAAGATGATGGTGTGATGCTTCTTCATACTATTGGTCATATGGATGAACCGGGAAATAATGCAGCATGGCTTACAAAATATATTTTTCCAGGTGGCTATACCCCATCATTATCTGAAGTAACAGCGGCCATTGAACGACAAAATCTTTTTATTACAGATATTGAAATATGGCGATTGCATTATGCTAAAACCCTACATCATTGGCGGGAACGTTTCCATAATCAATGGGATACAGTTAAATCTATGTATGATGAACGTTTTTGCCGAATGTGGGATTTTTATCTAGCTGGATGTGAAGCTTCATTTGAATTTGGGACATCTGTTGTTTTTCAAATTCAAATCACCAAAAAACGTGACGCTGTACCCCAAACCCGGGATTATATAAATCAATGGAAAAAAGAAAATACAATAGTCCCTATTATTGCATAAAAAAACCCCCAAAGTTACCTTTGGGGGCCTATCTATCTAATAATACTAATATGGGTATATAAACTCATACTAATATATGAACATCAATTATTTCTCTTATATAAAAAAATGCCCAGATATTTTTGAAGCATTTTCAACAATCTAATTAAATTGGATTAAGTATTTGGGCTAGCTTTGTAAGGTTCGTTTTTCAACATTTCGTTTATGAGGTTTATGGTTCTTACTTATTATGTAAGTAAATGGATTCTAATATCTGATGTTTTTGTTTAAAAAATCTATCCTAAGGTTACTGAACAAAAAAAGAGATGTCATGTCTAAAGTTCTAAGTATGTTATTTTTTATCATTATCATTTGTGGTGTTATACCAAAAATTTGTTCTTTCTTTAATATCCCAATTCTTTCTTGCATTAGAAACAGGTTCTCTTGTATCGGTAGAATCATAAGTTGGATTATATTCTTGGATATGATCATTTGTGGTGTTATACCATAAATTGTTTCTTTCTTTAATGTCCCTATTTTTTCTTGCATTATAAAAAGGTTCTTTTCTATCAGTAGAATTATAAGTTGGATTATATTCTTGTGCCTGGCATGCGCTTACACTTAAAATCATACTTATTAAAATTAGAAGAATTTTGTTGGTGACTATCATATATAATCCTCCTTGAAAGTACGGATTATTGTTACAATTTAACGGTATATTTATATTATAAATATATATTAGATAATATAATTTTAATATTATGATTTTATGAAACCGTAATTATATAAAATTTTAGAATCACCGTTAATTAAAATTATCATCTAAAGAAAATCGCCCCAAATTAATCCGGGGCGATTTAACAAAAATTAATTTGTGTATTAAGAATTTGGTCCGGGATTACCATTCTTTTCAACTTGGGTATCCCGCTCTTTAGATTCATTATCATTACTGAGAATATCACGTCTAATATCCCATTTATCCATCTCATTATAAAAAGTATCATAGACTGGTGAGGCTGACTTTGGAGGACCATAGGTTTTGTCACCACAGGATACTAATATAATAGATAAGAGCGAAAGCATTAGAATATTTTTTTTGTTAACCATTGCATTATTCCTTATAGTAAAAAAATATTTTTAAATATATTTTAATTTGATTGGGTAATAGTTAAAAAACAATTAATTTTTTAAAATATAATATTTTATACATTATTATAATAATATATTGATTCAAATATATATATAAATTATTTTTTAAATTTAATAATAAATCCCTAAATTCTACTACATGTATCTGTAATCAGATGAATTTTTTTATTATTCAATTAACTTACTATTAAAAATTTTTTAAGTTAATTTATTTTCAAAAAATTTAAAAACTATAACAAAATAT